>JAKITY010000008.1 GCA_021647835.1 Flavobacteriaceae bacterium
ATTTTAGACATAGACTAGATTTTAGAACCCCGATTTTTAAGGATTACTATCCTTTTCGGGGTTTTATTTGTCTAAAATACAACTTATTTGACTGATATGCAAGTGCTTGTGTAGTTGTGAAAGTGCCTAACTAGATATCATTATTTAGGCGCCAAGATTGTAAAAGGATATACAGGAATATTTCTAAGAAACCAAAAGACAATAACAAGCATCAATATGATAATTGGTGCTTTTTTTTGTGATAAAATACTCTTAAATTTTTTGCTAAATAAGAAGTTGATAGCAAAAATAGAATAATGATAAACACCTAAAATAATTCCTGCTAAAAAAAGAATGTTGTATTGAATTACTTCCTTAAAATTAAGATGCAACAAACTATGAAAAGCACGTTGACTTCCGCATCCAGGACAATAAACTCCTGTAGTTGTGTATAGCGGACACTTTAGGAAAAATGTAGAACGATTAAAATAAAAATAAAGGATTGCTATTATCATTCCGATAAATAGCAATCCAATAGTTTTGAGTTTCATTACCTTATTACTGATTTTGCATTTGCTCAATCATTTGTTTTTGTTGCTCAATCATTTCAAAAATTCCACCAGAATTTGAAATCATATAAATTAGGTAAATAGTGAATAATGCACCAAGAACCAAACCAATAATTGAGGTAATTCTTCCAGCTTCAACATTCCCTAATCCGTTGTATTGCTCAGGGTTTTCATCATGAGTTGCTTTTGCTTTTTTAGCCATATTCAATCCAATAAATCCAAAGATAACTCCTGGAACTCCGTAACAACAACAAGCGGTTACAATTGATAAGATTCCCATAACAAGGGCTGTACTGGCATTTGGTAATTTTTGTTTTTCCATTTTTAATAAAGTTTAGTGAGTAATTTTTAATATAAAGTTTGTTAATATAATGATTGTATTCGTAATAAATAAATAGATAAGTATTCTGCCTCCTTTTTTGAAATCAAATTTTAAATGAAATCCAAGAAACACAAACATAATAATAAGCGTATAAATTGCAGGATATATCTGAAACGCTTCAGTAAATTCACCTTTAAATAAATGAATAATAGAGCGTTGCATACCACAGCCCATACATTCTACGCCAAGACCTTGTTTCCAAGAGCAAGAAAGCATGTTTTCTTCTAAAAACTTAATAATATCCATAGTGCAATTAAGAATACGAATGTAAGAAATTATATCATTTTACTGATGTATTGAAACAAAAAATTTATTTCAGCAGCAATTATTTGATTGGTTTTTAAGTATTTTTCTGATGTAAAACCAGTATTGTCAGATGATTTTGGATCTTCATATTCTAAATGAAAGCGTTGCAAAGCATCCGAAATAAAAGGGCAATTCTCATTTGCTGATGAGCAAGTTGTAATCGCAATAAATGGTTTTTTGATACTGATGTCGTCATATATTTTTGAAAATCCGATGATTGGTTGTTTCATGTTTTCAAATGAAATTTCATACACAGGATTTGTGTGTGAAATTTTAGTCAATTTAAATTCAAACCCAACTTCTTGTAAAGTTTTAACTGTATTTCTATGAAATGCAGTTGCTTCTGTTCCTCCAGAAAAAGATTTAATATTTTTTAGATTGTAGCAGTTAATAGCATAATGCGCCCAAACTTGTGCTAATTGGCTTCTCCTCGAATTGTGAGTGCAGATAAAATTTAGATTTACACTATTTGATTTTTTAATTTCTGATGCAATAAATTCAGCAATTGAAATTAATAATCCTTTTCGTTTCTCAGTGATTTCTACTTTTTTCGAAGCATCAGTAAAGAAAAGTTTGGTTTTTATAGGATTAGTTTCTTGAGCCATATTATTTTTGTGCTAAATTACAAATTAATAAAGTTTTCTTAAACGTCAGTTCGAGTGATATTTTTGATACTGAGCGAAGTCGAAGTAATCAAGAATTTTGTATCGAGAACTTAAAGGACAAATTTACTATTCTCGATACAATTTTTGTTTGTTTCACTCTCAAAAATCACTTGAATTAACGTAAATTTCCAAAAATTTCAGGACATGAGTTTTAAAATAGGAGATACCGTTGCAGTTACTGATGATGCCATTAAAGGCAAAGTTACCGCTGTTGATAACGATGTGATTTCAATTCTTACAGAAGATGATTTTATAATGAAATTCGCTAAAAAAGAGTTGGTTAAGATAGGAGTGGAGCAATCTGAAATAGCAAAAACTGTTATTGTATCTGCACATCTTTCTAATAAGGAAGATTATAAAAAAGGTCAAAAACGTATCAAATCAAAAAAGAATAAAGGTGAAATTCCACCAATGGAAGTAAATTTACACATCGATAAACTCATAAAATCTTCTCGCGGAATGGACAATTACGATATGCTAACCTTACAGATGGATACTGCCAAGCACAAATTAGAGTTTGCTATCAGAAATAGAATACCAAGAATCGTATTTATTCATGGTGTTGGTGCAGGAGTTTTAAAAACAGAACTCGATTATTTATTTAACAACTATAATGTAAAAATTAGCGAAGCATCTTACCAAAAGTACGGAATGGGTGCAACGGAAGTGTATATTTATCAGAGTGTAAAGTGAAATATTCTTTCTATTCCTGCGAAGGCAAGAATGACATTTGTTACAAATCAGTTACAAAACTACCAAAATCAGTTTCAGAATAAGTTAAAGATCCATTATCACTTTCCAACGTTAAATTCTGAAAAGTAATCGTATGGCGATAACCAATTAGAATGTTTGAAGCATCTAATTCTTCAACAGTTTCAATCAAAATTTTGTTACTGTTTCCAGGAGTTCCTGTCCAATTTGAAAGCACAGTTGGACTTACAGGAGGAATATTTTCACAAAAATAACTTTGAGAAACAGTATCATTAAAAGTTCTATAAATCACATTTATAGCACTTATATTTGTAGAAATTACACTTGTAGAAACTTGATTTTGTATTTGAGTTGTCGTTAAAGTAACAATCAAAGCCTCAGTATCACTCAAACGATATAGCGTATAACTATTATTGTTTACATCGCAATTATATACAGTTTCAGCGAAGTTAAACGCAGGAACATCAAAATTTCCATCATCGCAAGATAAAAGAGAGATACAAAAAAGAAGAGCAAGTATTTTTTTCATGGAATAAATTTATAAAGCAAAAATAATCGTTTTGCACTTATTAACGCAAATAGTTCAAATTAATTTCAGTTACTTTGTAGTATGAATAAAATTTACTTTGATAACGCTGCAACAACTCAGATAAATTCTGAAGTGATTGGTGCTGTAACTAATTCGATGCGAACAGTTTATGGAAATCCATCTTCAATACATCAATTTGGTCGTACAGCAAAATCAATGGTAGAAAAAGTTCGTAAAAATATTGCGAACCGATTGAATGTTTCGGCAAGTGAAATTGTTTTTACTGCTGGCGGAAGTGAAGCCGATAACTTAATTCTACACAATGCAGTTACAAATTTAGATGTTACAAAGATTATTACTTCAAAAATTGAACATCACGCCGTTTTGCATACTATTGATAGACTTGAAAAGGAGTACAATATCAAAGTTGAATATGTAAATTTATTTGCTGATGGAACTATAGATATAAACGATTTAGAAACTCTTTTAACTGCTGATGATTCTAAAACATTGGTTAGCCTAATGTATGTAAATAATGAAATTGGAAACATATTAGATGTACAAAAAGTGTCGCAACTCTGTCAAGAAAACAATGTGTTGTTTCATTCAGATTCGGTACAAGCGATAGGACATTATCATATAGATTTACAAGAAATTTCGATTGATTTTATGGTTGCGAGTGCACATAAATTTCACGGACCAAAAGGTGTTGGTTTTGCCTATTTCAAAAAAGGATTTGGCATCAAACCAATTCTGACAGGAGGAAATCAAGAACGAGGCGCAAGAGCAGGAACAGAGAATATTCACAGTATTTTAGGGATGGATAAAGCTTTGGAATTGGCATATCAAGAGTTGAATGAAGATATAACTTATATACAGAGTATAAAAGAATATTTTATTATTCAATTGCAATTAAATTTTCCTGATATTAAATTTAATGGCTCCTTACATCCTAAAAAAAGTAGTTATGCAATTTTAAATGTGCGTTTCTCAAAACCAAGTGCAATGCTACTATTTACGTTAGATTTAAAAGGAATTGCTGCTTCTGGAGGTTCTGCTTGTCAAAGTGGAAGCCTTGGAGGTTCTCATGTTCTCAACGCAATTTTATCTGAAGAGGAAGCCAATAAAACATCTGTTCGTTTTTCTTTTTCTAAGTACAATACTATAGAAGAAGTTGATGTTGTTATTGCTGTTTTGAAGGATGTTTTGACATAGTTTTATCTTTCCTGCAAGGTTTTAAAACCTTGTAGGTATGAAATAGTACACACCTTTCTTTTTAAATAAAACACCTACAAGGTCTCAAAGACCTTGCAAGAGAAAGTAATAAACTCCATTTCTCTACGAATTCTAATTAGTTCCTTACGAATTCTAATTTGCCCAAAATTTTACTGAAGTTCCATACTACTTTTGAGGTGTAATTAATAATAACCTTTAAAATTTAGAATCATGAAAAACGTAATTAAATTATCAGTAATGGCAATTGCAATCGCATTTGTAGGATGTAATAAAACATCAGAAAAAAAAGAAACAATAACAACTCCTGTTTTCTCAGAAGTAGCAACAGTAGCAAGTTCAGCATTAGAAGATGCGAAAGATTTAGGAAGATCGGTCGTTTTTATCACAGGAATTGATACAGGAAGCAAGTCGTATTATTCTGATGCAAAAAATTATTTTGAAACCAAGAATAATGAAATCGTAGAAACTGCTTATTCGCTTCAAGAAATTATCCTGTGGCTTAATGTAAATAAAGGAAAACAACCTTTCTCTGAAGTACATATTGTAACAAACAATAAAATGAGTCAAGTACAATTAGAAACAACTATAAAAGGAAAGACGTTGAGTTCGTTGTCAATAAAAGAATCTGTTGAAAAAGGATTGCTGCCAAAGTTAGATAATGTCTTAAAAAGCGATGCAAAAGTAGTAGTTCACTCTTCAGGATTGGGAAGTAATACTGCCTTAATTGATAGTTTTAAGCAAGTATTTTCAACCAATATAAAACCGTCAGTAATTGCATCAGAAAATATAAGTGTTTTTGGCGGCGAATTTACAGAGCACTATTTAGCAAAGCCTTACTACGGATTTTATCCAACGGCAAATTCTCCTGGAAGAGTTGATTTATCTAAAGAATTTGCAGTAAAATATCCAAATTCTGAAATTGATTGGTTGTCTGCAATGAGTAATAAAGAAGAGAGATTTCAAGGAGATGTGTATAGTTACAAGTTTAATGTGCCTGTAAAGTGGGAGATTGCTTATGAAGAAGATGAAGGAATGCCAAGTTTTTTAACTCTTGAAGATTTGTATTTATTTATGCAAGATAACGACATGATTTCATCAGAATTAAAAGAACTAAATATCCCGATTGAGAAATACAGATGGTATCAAACTGTAGAAGGTGATACGCTAGTAATCAAAGGAGTGGCAACTGTAGTGTGCGTGTTAAAGCCACTAATGAGTAGAGCATATCCATCAGAATACATAATTCCGAATAGTGATAACTTAAGATTGTATAATAGAATCTAAAGGATTGGTTAGTTGGGTAAAACAGGAAAGAGCACGAAAGATTTTGTTTGAAGTATAAAATCGTCACTCTTTTCTGTTTTTATTTGTGTAATAAATTTCACTATTAAAGAGTTATATTTGTGATAACAATAGTATTTATGAATTTAGTTTTTCAAAAAGTATTTTTTTTGTTTTTATTTCTTTCTGCGTTTGTTTTGCAATCGCAGAATTCTCATTTAGAGCATTTTACTGTTGCTGATGGTTTGCCTCAGCAAGAAGTGATTGACATTGCTCAAGATCAATTTGGTTACTTATTGATTGTTACTAAAGGCGGAGAAATCACACGATATGACGGAGAAAAATTTGAATTATCGGCTGAAGGTATTAACTCAGATATTTTTAATGATGATTTTAATGTTTCGCATGATGAATTGCCAGAAACAATCAAGTATAAAATCAAAAAATCAACTATTAATAAAATTATAAAAGACAGACAATCAAATATTTGGATTGCATCTTCAAAAGGGTTGTATAAATTAACAGAGAATAATTTTGAGCGTTTTTTACAAGGAGAAAATATCATAGTAACTTATAATTCTGGAAGTGAACTATTGATTGGCACTGATAACGGTTTGTTTAAAATCGATACAAAAGGAACTCATCAACTTTTAAAAAATTATGAAGTAAATGCAATTACGACAAATAAATTGAATCAAATTTTTATAGGTACGAACAAAAATATTTTTGTAATAGATTCTCTAAAAGTTATTGATACTATTGCTTTTGGAAATAAAATTAATAAATTATTAATTCAGAATAATAAAATTTGGGTTTCGACAATAAGTGATGGGATTTCAAGTTTTTCGTATGATATTGCTACAAAAAGTGTGTTTAATTTGAAGCATTTTGATGCATCCGAAGGAATCTATGACTTGAGTATTACAGACATACAAGTTGATAGAATTGGGCGACTTTGGTATATTTCAAAAAAGGGTTTTTTAGGGTTTATTGATAAAAATATTGTAAAACATTTAGGTAAAATTTTAACTACAGATGTTCCTATTGGAACGCTCATTTTTAATGATACAAAAATATTTTTGGGAACTCACGGAAAAGGTGTTTGGTGGTCAGAAGTTAATAATGAGTTAGAATTCAAAAAATTAATTGGAACTAAAAAATTGTATTCTGAAAATATTAATCAATTGCTATTTGATTCAAAAGACAATTTATGGGTTGGAACTCATAAAGGTGTAGATAAAGTTTTATTGGATGATAAAACTCAAATTCAGAGTATCAAACATTTTGGTAGAAATGATGGTTTCTTAGGAATAGAAACCACAAAAAATACCATTTCTGAAGATTCAAACGGCGACTTATGGTTTGGCACTGTAAATGGCTTGATGAAATATGAAATATCAGAAAATAAAAAGAATTTTGTACGCCCGAGTATTTATTTTGAGAATATTGAAGTTGTTTATAATGAAGTAGATACAATAGATTTTGCTAGTTGGACAAATAGTAATAAAACCTTGAATTTAAAGCCTTCAGACAATCATTTGTCATTTAGTTTTAGAACAGTAGATTTGAATTATTCAACAGAAATACAGTATAGATGGCGGTTAAATACAGAAAATTGGAGTCCTTGGGCGAAGGATAGAAAAGTAAATTATTCGAGCCAAAATTCGGGAAATTATGTGTTTGAAGTTCAGTCAAAAATTAACAATAGCCAAGAAAGCAGACCAATAAAATTCCAATTTAATATAGGTTTGCCTTTGTATAAAAAATTATGGTTTCAGTTATTTGTTTTAGGTGTTTTTTTACTTTTCGGATGGTTGCTTTTGCGAAATTATCTTAAAAAAATAAAAGCAAAAAATCAAAGAGAACAAGAGAAATTAAAAATGGAAAACAATTTGTTAGCACTCGAGCAAAAAGCCTTACAATTGCAAATGAATCCTCATTTTATTTTCAATGTTCTCAATGGAATCAAAGCATTAGGAGTAAATGATACAGGTAAAATGAACATAACAATAAATAAGTTTGCAACCTTATTGAGGCAGACTTTGAGTAATTCTAGGCAAGAAAACATAACCCTTGAAGAAGAAATAAAAACCTTAAAAAATTATATAGAAGTAGAGCAGTTGATGAATGAAAAGCAATTCAATTACTCTATTGATATTGCATCAGATACAAATATTGAGGAGATTTTAATTCCGCCAATGTTAGTGCAACCATTTGTTGAAAATGCGATTGCTCATGGGTTTAGAGGTATTGATAGAGTAGGTGAGTTGAAGATTGCATTTGCTGTTAAAAAGGAGTTTCTACATTGTACAGTGCAAGATAATGGCATAGGAATTGAGGAGTCTAAACGAAGGAAAGTTAATGCAAGTCATCAATCAATGGCTTTAGAAGTAACCAAAGAGCGTATTGAATCATTATCTGAAAAAGATACTTTTAAAATAGAAGAATTAAAAGAAGAAAAAGGGATAGTTCTTGGTACAAAAGTGAGTTTTAAAATCCCTTTATTAACCGATTATTAAATGAACAAATTAACCGCAATTTTAGTAGATGATATGCCTCCGGCATTGCAATTGTTACAATCAGATATTGAATCTAAACATACTGATATTGAAATAATTGGAACAGCACAATCGGTAATTGAAGCAGCAAAACTATTGCGTTTAAAAACTCCAGATATTTTGTTTTTAGATATTATGCTTGGTGATGGTACAGGTTTTGATTTGTTAGAGATTATTCCTGATTTAAAATCTAAGATTATTTTTGTAACAGCAAGTGATGAATATGCTATAAAAGCCTTTAAATTTGCTGCAATCGACTATATTTTAAAGCCTTATTCTGATGAAGAATTAGCAGGCGCAATTGATAAGGTAAAGCAACAATTGCATCCAGAAAAAGAACAATTAGAGATACTTAAAAGTGCGTTGTCTCATCCAGCAAAGAAACCTCAAAAAATATCGTTACATACCTTAGAAAAAATTAGCGTTGTAGATTTAGATGAGATAGTCCGTTGTGAGTCTAACAGTAACAATACGCAGTTTTTTCTCGCTGATGGACAAAAAATATTTGTAACCAAAACACTCAAGTATTTTGCTGATATTTTGAAAGAATATGGATTTATCCGAACACATCAGAGCCATTTAATTAATACGCAATACATCAAAGAGTTTATCAAGTCTGATGGCGGATATATAATTTTAAAAAATGGTTCAAACATTCCTGTTTCTGTACGAAAAAGAACAGAAGTCATTGAAATAATATCTAGTATTTATAGAAAATAAATTCTAAGATTTTAATAAAATTTTCTTTAACTTTTTATTAAAATTTTTTGAGTTAGTCAGTTAGTTGCCGTACGAAAAATACTTAGTAATCAATGTGTTAAAAATGCCTTTATTATGAAAATTAGAAAACATATTGATTGAATATATCACTATTACTCCTTATTTTTTATAACTGGCTAAAAATCAACAATAAATTATGTCGTCTAAGTGTATAACTCAAAAAATTTTTCTCATTGATACCGAGTTTGTTATCCAATTGAGTATAAATTTGTTCGCCGTTATTACCGCAATGTAAAACCTCTATTGCCGCATCAAACCCATGTTTCTTGATTATCAGTTCAGCAAAAACGGCGTTTATAATTCTATTATATAAATGTTTACCATCATATCGTTTTGATTTTCGCGCTTTTTTGAATTCTGATAAAAAATCAAAGTTTGGGTTTGATTTCAACTCATTTCTCAGAACTGTTTTTAATTCACTCAGATGTACTCCCCAATTTCCACCATAATAGATGGCAATGCCTTCTTCAAACTCTCTCCAAGTTTCCTTATTTTCATAGATTTTCCCAAAAAAAGAATGTACGTGATCATGAAGATAGTCTTCAGAATTAATGCCAGTTATAAAGTTTCCGTATTCGTCTGACAAACCAAATCCATAATCAGAATTTGCGCGTCTATATGAGTATTTTATTCCAAAAA
Source organism: Flavobacteriaceae bacterium (assembly GCA_021647835.1). Taxonomy (GTDB): domain Bacteria; phylum Bacteroidota; class Bacteroidia; order Flavobacteriales; family Flavobacteriaceae; genus Urechidicola. The sequence continues at coordinate 9,636 of JAKITY010000008.1, forward strand.
TAGATAATGCTTCTTGAGTATCTTTACATTTGTAATAGTGGTATATTGGACTTTTTTTCTTTGTTAGCCTTTCTAACTCTTCATTAAATTTTACAAATCTAATTGCTTTTTTTTCATTGTACGTGTCAGTATAATGAAAGGTAACACCTCCTTTTTTATCACTCTTCCAATGTTTAATATTCTCTTCAAACAAGCAGAAAAATTGATAATAATCCTCTTTTGGAATTGCTTTGAACTCAAGTATTTTCCTTACAAATGGTTTTTTATCATCAACTCCAACAAACTGTAATGTAATATAAAACTCTTTTTTATCATAAGAAAATGATTTTAAGAGTTGTGGCTTAAAAAATAAAGAGTCTTTATAGTAATTGCTATTTGAATACTTTTCAAATTGTTGGAAGAAATATTCATACTTTTTATAATGTTCTTCATTGATATATTGATTTTCAAAGTTTGCTTTATTCGCTTCGATTAAAAACGCATTTAGCGATTTCTCAAGAGAGGAATTAATAATTGAATCTTTTGAAAATTTGACCCAAGAATTTTGAAATATTTCTTGCTGTGAGTAGATAGAAATGGAGATTAGACAGAATGCAATAAAAAGTATTTTTTTCATAGTTATATGATTTTCTACAAACATCACTAAAAATTTATTCTACAGAATGATTTATTAGGTTGAATAAAGAACTAGACCTTGTTTATTTTGTAACGATATTACTTTAAATGCCGTATTTTTGTGTTAATAAAACATCAGTAATGAAAGACATTGAAAATAGAGAAGATATAAAGTTGTTGGTTGATACTTTTTACGATAAGGTTCAGAAAAACAATAAGTTAGATTATTTTTTTAATACTGTTGCACAATTAGATTGGGAATCACATTTACCAAAAATGTATGATTTCTGGGAAACTATTTTGTTTCACAAAGCAGTTTATAAAGGTAACCCGATGAAAAAGCATATTGCGTTACATCAATTAGCAACATTAAAGAAAGAAAATTTCGACACTTGGTTAGTGTTATTCGGTGCAACCGTTGATGAATTATTTAAGGGAAAATTGGCAGAGCAAATTAAAATAAGAGCAACTTCAATAGCTACAGCAATCCAGTTAAACACTGTATATCAAAAAAACTGATGAATATCTTTTCTTGAAGAAATTGAAAGTTTGGAGTAGATATTATTGATATGCGTTTTTACAGTACTCAAACTGATAAATAATTGATCTGCAATTTCTTTATTTGCTAATTTTTCTTGCATCAACTCAAATACTTTTTGCTCTTGAGGAGACAATATAGTTTTATAATCTACAGTTATTTTTTTCTTCTTTTTTTTGCGAATTAAAATAAAATTGACAAATAGCGAAAGTGCTAATAAACTTCCGAGGAGTATTGTAGTTATATCAAATGTATTCTCTTTAAAATTGATGCTATCTCTTTTTAAATCTTCTTTAAACTGTTTTGTATATTGAGATTTTGGGTATTTTGATTTTAATTTTTTAAGTAAATTAGTATAATAATCAGAAGTTTTTAAATCATCTAAATAATATGATCTACTAAACGATTTGGTGTCGGAATAGATGTGATACGCATATAGTTCTGCCAATGGTTCGTCAAAGGTTTGACTATATTTCTGCAATTTCTCAAAGTAATTGTTATAAATAATTTTGCGTTGTGTGTCGCTTTTTGAGTAAAGTAATGGCGTCAATAATATTTCTTGAATTGAGTCAATTTGATGAATAGCGATATTCTGCTTTCTGCTATATTTTAAATCGCAAAACATTTGTGAAAAACTGTTTAGCGGAAAATGTATTTTATCGCTATTGTTGGCAATAAAAATGATAAAATTACTATCATCACAATGGTTTAATAAGTGATTATAGTCAGTTACGCTTTCATTGCATTTATCAATATAAATTTTGTAAAACTTATTTTTTTTGGATAAGAAATCGCCTTTAAAAATAAAGTTACCAGAACTATCAATCTCGCTTTCTTGTATGATTTGTTCGGTTAAAAATAGCGTGCTTTTATTATAATCGTCAATAGAAGTAAGGTAAACAGTAGAATTGATAAAATCTTTGCTTACAGTTCCTGAGAATTCAAATTGTGCTTGTAGTTTAGAAATACAGAGTAAGAATATAAAAAAATAAAAGTGCTTGGTCATTTAGTTGTTTTGCTGAAGAGCAAATATAATCAAAATATAGAGGATAGTTTACGTTTTGATAATGTCAGGTTGAGCGTAGTCGAAACCCTATAAAGTTCTCGACTGCGCACGAACAGACAATAGAATTATTTTGTTACAGATATAGCACTTTTAGAGGCTTGTTCTGATTTTAAAACAATTCCTTTAACTCTCAATACTTTTCTACTTTCGCTTGCATTAGAAGTAATTGTAATTGTTTTAGAAAACCCTCCAATTCTATTTGTTGCATATTTTATACCAATTTCTCCAGTTTTCCCTGGCATTATTGGTGCGTTTGGTTTTGTAGCAACAGTACAACCACAACTTCCTTTTATATTAGAAATGATTATTGGTGTATTTCCAATATTTTTAAATGTAAATACGCGATTACCATCTGCGTTTTGTTTTATTTTTCCGTAGTCTATAACTTCAGATTCAAAATCAAAAACGCCAGTAGTTGTGTTTTTTGTTTCTTGTGCAAATGCTAATGTGCTAATTCCAAATATTGCGATAAGGATTAATTTCTTCATGATTTTATATTTTAATGATTAACTGTTGCAAACATCAAAATATTTATAGTAAAAAAAGTGAATTAAAGAGTTGAAAAAGGGACTAGTCCTCGTATGAAATTTATTTTAGTGATTTCATTGCCCATTTTTCTCGTTCCTTGTCTGTCAAAAAAGTCCATGCAACAACTCTACTAAATTTATGGCCTTGATTCATGTCAATTGTCTTAATTTCTGTTGCATTCATCAGGTTTAATGAATCGTACATACTTTGTACATTCTCTTTTTTAGAAACTAATGATGTAAACCAATAACATTGTGTTTTGTATTGAGAACTTTGATATAAATAATTGTGAAGAAAAGCCTTTTCTCCACCTTCATACCATAATTCATTTGAAACACCAGCAAAATTTCGCCCTTCATTTTTAATTCCCAATCCTTTTAATTTTCTATTATTAGCTTCAGAGGCATCAAGTTCAGAACTATAAAATGGTGGATTACACATACAAGCATCAAAACAATCATCTTCGTTAAATATGCCATATAAAATATCTTCTCTATTTGGTTGAAACCTTAATTTAATGTCCTCTTTTAAATTATTTTTATCAATAATTTTTTGTGCGCTGTTTAATGAATTTTCGTCAATATCAGTACCGACAAATTTCCAATTGTTAATTGCATTTCCAAGAATAGGGTAGATGCAGGATGCGCCAACGCCAATATCTAAGACTGTAATATTTTTTGTAACAAAGTCATAATTTAATAAGGTTGTTAAATAGTGAATGTAATCTGATCGACTTGGAATTGGAGGACACAAATTCATATCGGAAAATCGCCAATACTTAATGTTATAATATGTCATCAGTAAAGCGGTATTTACCGCTTTTACAGCTTTTGGAAATGCAAAATTCACTGATTGGATATTATGTTCGTTTATAAAGATAAATTCCTTTAAAGGAGGATATACTTTGCATAATTTAGGGAAATCATATTCTTCGATATGTAAATTATTTTTGTGCATTTATTTTAAGGTTTAATTCTTCTGAATTGCTGTTTTCTATTAAAACTCAAACATATTAAAATAAAACCTAATTAAAAAATATTTTGAGTTTACTTACAAGAAAACTAATAATTTCAAAAGTGTATAATACCAAATTAACTTTATAACTACACAGTATTACAAAATAAAATAGGTGTAAAGCACTAATTAATAGTGTATCTATTTATTTTTTCACCTAAACTTTCATTCTCTTTTAATGAACTCCACTATCATTATTCTTTTCAATTATTTTGCGGATTAGATTAGCAGTATAGTTTAAAAATTCTCTATCTCTTATTCCGTAGCCATCTAATCCTCTTAATTTAATAGTATTGGGTTCTCCATCTTCCAGTTCAAGAAAAAATAATGAACCACCACTTTGACTTGTAAATCTAAGTTTACTTTCTTCACGCCATATAGTCAGTTTACTTAGTTTATCGGCATACGGAGAGTTTTTTATTAACATGTAGTTCTCTACGGTTAATAATTTTTTGTTTTCTTCATATTTTTCTCTTTGTTTTTTACCTGATATTACTAAATAACTTGCAATAATAATTAGGGCTAAAATTATGATAAGGACTGTTTTCATCGTGTTTTAATTTAATCGCAATTAACTTGAAATAGTGGTTTTTCTTCTATATTATAATTCTTAGATTCTTGTTGCGTAAACCCTTTTAAAACTTTATAAGCATAGATAATTGACACATTATGAAATGAATCATCCGACTCGATAAATTCTTCTCCTTCTACATAAATTTATGCGTTTATAAAAGCATTTTTTTCTTTATTGAATAGATGATGTTTATGTATGCTTTGATGTTCTTCATCACTTTCGGGTTCTCCAAATAAATTATACGAAAGTTTTATGCACTTTGGTTAAAATTAACTTTTTCTATTTTTCAAGGTTATAAAATTCCTAAGGCAAGAGCAAATTTCTGTTCTGAGTTTTCCATATTCAAAATTAATAATTTTATATTTACCCATTACAAACCACATAGATTCAAAAAATCTTTATCGTCTTTATATTGAGCAAAGTCTTTATCGTCTAAAAATTGTGCTTTGGTTTTGCCCAATTCTATAGAGCGTTTTACATATTTTAACATCGCCTCTTTTTCTGAAAATATAGAAAAAGCACAGGCAAGGTTGTATGCTAGTAATTCATCTTCTATTGTGTCTGGAATATATTGTTTTAAGTATTTTAAAAACTCATAATCTTCTGTCATTGCGGAACTCACAACTGCTATAAACAAAGCGTCTAAAGTGTATTTTAAAGGAATAATTGTAAACAATGCCTTACATAATCGTTTTATTACATTCCATTGTTCCGTATTTGCACCATCTGCCATCATCCATAAATTCCACCTTACATCTGAACCTTTTACCTCTATTGGAGGGTGTTTTACTAAACTTACAACCTGTTCAAATCGATTTATGATTTTATGAAAAGTGTCATCGTAAACATGAACATCTGTAATTGCTTTTAAAAGTTTTTTTATTTCTATAGAATAAACAGCAACATCATTGCAATTAGTTACTTTTTTTAGATATTCTCGAAAAGGCGGTATATCTTCAATCGAATGATTTTTCATGTTAAGGTCATGAATGATCTTGGAAATAATTTTTCCTAGATACTCTTTATTGTCCCTATTTTCTTTTGTTTTAAGGTAAGCTACAATTGTATCACTCCCTTTGGGAAGCATATACTTTACTAGTGTGTCAGGCACGCAAGAAGACCCCTTTTCTTTATTGATAAAAAAATCTAATGCCGTAGTAACGTAATTTAACGACATATCTAATTGATTTATCTTTTCTAAAATTTTATAATCATTAGATTCGCCAAATTTTTCGTTTTTATCCAACGCATCAATTAACTGTTCAATATCTTTAGGGTTATCAGACTCTAAAATAGCTAATAGATTGGTTTGTGAATTTTTCTTTTTCATTTCAGCAGTAAACTTTTGTGTATATTCTCTTGTGAGTACCGCCAATATATCAGTATGAAGAGCTGAAAAATACTGAAGTCCGTGATATTCTATTGATTCATCTTGATAGTCAAAAAAAGCAGTTAATAGGCTATCAAAATCTACTGTTTTTTTACATTTTCTAAAAGCAGGAATAAACAAACGATCGCCTCCATCACCTCCTTCACAATTGAGCATATCACCATGCCCATCTGTTAACAGGTCTATCAAGGCAACAGACTCAAACTCTGGGAAAAGATCATCGAATAGTTGGTCATGTACGGTATTTTCCCAATAGCGGTGTCCGAAATCATAACTTGCACACGCTTTTTTAAATTGTGCAACCACTTGTTGTTGTGCACCTACGTCTTTTCTTTTGATGATTTCCTGAATGGCAAGGAGGGTAATTGTATAATTATCTTCTCCAACTGATTGAAAAGACATCTTGACTAAATTAATCAGGGCATCAATGCTTAGTTTCTCGTTATGTTTTTTAAATGCGGTATTCAATATTGGAAGGTTTACAGGTTCATCATCATTTTCTTCTCCAAAATACCCTGCTAAAGGGTTATCATTCGCATGATAGTTTTTATCTACATGTAGCGCAAGGTCATTCATTGATTTTTCTACAAGTGCTACGTTTTCTGAAGATAAATTGTCTATTACGGCATTTAAAGGCGGCATGCTCTTGTATTGCTCTTTAAGTTCCCATTTTTTTACTAGTGCTTCGGATGCTTTTAGCACTTTTAAGTTGGGATGTTGGTAGATTGCACCTAAACTTTTAAGTGAATTACAACGTTTAATATTCAACTCCTCTAATGTGGGCAATTCTAGTATTGGGTCTATCGACTTTAATTCGTAACAGTTCTCCATGTTAAGATTTTTAATTGGCAACCTGACCAATCCCTTAATATCGGCAAGTATTTTTGCACTTTCCAGACTCAATATCTCTAATCTATTGAAATTAGATAGCTCATTGCAATCTGACAATCCCGAATATTTTAGTTTTAGTCTTTTAAGGTTTTTTAAAGGTTTTAGAAATGCAAGGTCTATCACACCGCAAAAACTCAGATCTAATTCTTGTAATGAGGGGAGTTTTCCAATTACCTCGGGAATAGGGTGTAGATAGATTGGTCTATCACTCCACTTATCTACAGGGCTCATTGTGCCTTTATTAAAAGCTTGTGAAAAATTAAGTTTTTTTAAAGCCTTTAGATTTGAAAAGTTATTGGGAAGGTTTACAATATGTTGATTAAATACCAATTCTTCCAATCTATCCATTTCGCAAAGTACTTTCGGAAAAATTTTCATTACCAAACCTCCCATCTTAAGTGACTTTAGGGTTGTTAGTTTTTTAAATTCTGGTGGAAGATCGGTTAACCCACAAGACACTAATTTTAGATGCTCAAGGTGTTTGAAATTACCTATTTCAGGAGGGAGCTCTCCAGATTTTTGGTGATTCCCCCAAATCTCCATTTTTGTAAGGTTCGGGAAAATTGAAGAGATAACTTGTGTGTCTATATGCGAATCTTTTATAACAATATTTAATGCTTCAATATGTGGCATCGGTTTTAATTGTTTTAGATCGCAATATGACCAAAGGCTTAGCTTCTTGATATTGGTCAGTTTTTCTATGTGTATTGGTGGTGGGTATAATAGTTCCTTTTTTCCACCCGAAATATAGAGTTCGGTAAGGGTTTCATACTCTTTTAGGGCTTCTGGAAATTCAAATTGTTCAATGCATTCGTCTATTCTTATACATGTTACCTCTTTATGTGCTAAGAGCATTTTAGGGTCATAGTTTTCTTTACTAAGATCTATGGTTAGTTTTTTTTCTTCTGTGTTGTATGGCATAAATTTGTTTTACTTTAGTTACAATTAACTTTAAATAGAGGTTTTTCATTTATTTTATAATTTTCAGATTCTTGTAACGTAAACTCTTTTAAAATTTTATAGGCATAGATAAGTGACATGTTATGAAATGAGTCATCAGATTTGATGTGTTTATTTCCTTCTACATAATTTTTTGTATTTATGAAAGCGTTTTTTTCTTTATCAAATTGGTGATATTTATGTATATCTTGATGTTCTTCATCACTCTCGATTCCTCCAAATACATTATACGATGGATTAACGTAAAAGGTGTCTTTATTTGCCTCTGTTTCCATAAATTTTCTGATAAATTTAATTTCTTCGGAATCTTCCTCTAATGGTATTCGTTCAGAATCAGAGAATGATGGATAATATTGGTCTTTAAAAGAGAGTGTATTATCTTTAAATAGCGCCGAAAATGGTATAATCTCAATTTCTTCTTGATTTGTAAAAATAGCCATGAAATCATTATAATTTTCAGGATTTTTAAAAGTCATTATTTTACCTATTTTTTGGTCATACTTTTTAGTCATGAGTAAAATATTATTCGTACTTGTATTAAATGTATGTACATACGGAAAAGAAAAGCAATTGGCATCAATATTAAATATTCGTTGCATGGTGTATTTTTTTGTTGCATTTAGTTGAATGAATGTTTGAGCATTTTCAAAACCGCTAAAAAACATCTTTGTGCCATTTTTTATATCTTTATTGTGTCTTCCGTATAATTCAAATGTGTTTTTTTTGTTTGGTGTAAATTGAACAGTATTATTATCTGCTATTTTCCACTTTCCTGTTTGAATGCCTCCATAATGAATAATAGCGAAGCCCCCATTTTCTAATATGTTTAATTGAGCTCCAGAATCTATATTATAGGTTCCTATTATATTGAGGTTATTTTGAGCGCTTGCCGTTTTTGTCATAATGGTTGCTATTATCAGTATTAGTTTAATTAGTTTCATTTTTTAATATATTTTTACTCGTTAAGAGAGTTCATTGAATATTTATCAAACTTTCTTAAAGGAACTTATTATTCCTCATCTTTTTCATAACGAAAAATCCGCGAATAATACGGGTTAATGAAATGGTTAGAATTGCAAAATTAACTATTCATAAGAATTACCATTATAAATTCCCAAATTCAGAACTATCAAGGGTTGGTATTAGCCTGATTCCTTTAATTAAATAATGCTCTTTAAACTTTTTCAGCGTTAAATTAATATCCTTTTTATAAGGATTCAACAAATATACGCTACTTTCTTTCATTTTATAGATGCTGTTGTCTTCTCTTATTCCTATACCAATACTAATTAACTCATTTTTAACATCTCCTTTTCTTACAATTCTAATGATATAGTATTGAATATCTCCACTCCAGTCATGAACGGTAATTTCATTAAAATCAGAAATTTCTGGACCATTGTTTAAATTTCTTTGACCAATTTCTGAGTTCAAATAGGCATGAAAATCATCAAAGTGATAATGAGGATTATTATTGTCATAGTTTCGATAAAATTTTCTATCTCTTTTTTTTAAAATAAAATTTTTAATTTTTTCAAATTCTGTTATTGATAAAATATCTGTTATTTCAATGAACTCGTCCATATTTTTATTTTGAGAAAATAATAATGTAATGTTTAAAAGTATATATAATAATGTGGAAATTGTTTTCATTTCTTAATCAATTTCTTTGTTATAACATTACCACTTTGTGAAGTAATTCTAACAAAATAAATACCATTAGATAAATTGGATATATTTACTTCATTAGTAGTTGCCTTTTTTATTTGTTGTCCTAACTGGTTGTAAACAATCACTTTTTTTAAGGTTTCATTTTTTAAATTTATGGTAAAAGTGTTTGTTGCTGGGTTTGGATAAATGTTTATTTCACTTTCTTCAACCTCATCTATGTTTAGTGCTTGCATACCTTCGTTACGCCATTTAATATAATCAAAACTCCAACGATAATTTTGATTAAAAGTCTTGGTATTCCAACCAACATTTGTTGTCGCAACACCTGCTTCCCAAAGTTTATCGCCTATATTTATATAATCTAGGTCTCCAGTTTGTTTAAATACCCAAGCATATAGTGGGCAAATCAATAAGTTTAGTGCAGGGGCAGGACTAGCACTGTTAATGCTTTCGTAACGTAAGGCTGAATAACCAGTTCCTCCTTCATCACCCCAAGTTGCATAACTATAACCACTCATATCTTCTACCCACATTGATTTCCCTGCATTATCACCGCTCTCTACTGTTGCTGTATATCTCATATGATATGCTACTTGCTGAAGCGCTTCAGGTACAGTGCGTGTTGGAGTATATGTTACCGATGGATGTGTAAATAGTACTGAAGGGTCTCGTTCATTTGCTATTTCCCATTCATAAAACTCAATCAGTGCTTCTGCAGTTAGCCCTACCATAAATGGTGAAAGTCTATGAGAATCAGGAGAAGCATACGTTTCTGTTATCCATTCATCTAAATGTTTCATAGCCATAGCGATATAGATAGCAAGTGCTTCTTCCTGACGTTCGTAACCAAATTTTTCAGCATTTACATGTGCCGATATCATATATGCCATTTCACGAGAACGCCTCTCATAGTACCAACCTGCTGTATAACTAGAGGTTAAAACATTAGCATAGGATCCATTATCACGTATTCTTAAAACACCCTCAACAGATATAGGGCCTGCTGTTCGTTCTGCATCCATTGCTATTCCATGAGAAAAACGTCTCCATCCTTGTACGAACCAAGGAATAGTACCATTGTAATTGGTGCGATTGTCTAAATACACTCTATACACGTGCTCTGCTTCTTGAGCGTGTGTATTCCAAGGTTCTGCCTGACCTGTATAGTTTGCTATTTGAAAAAAGACACGTTGCCCGTCATAATAAATTCCATTATGTTCATACATTCCTCCATTTGTTGGTGGATCATAGGTTTGTAAATAAATTCCCCAATGATCTCCCCATGTTGTCATATTACTTTCCCATTGATCAAATAATGGAGGTTGTGCATTAATCTTAAAAGTAGAAATCATTGAAAGAATTGTTGCCAATAAAAATAGTCTGAATTTTTGATGTGGTGGTTTCATAAGTTATAAATTTTACAGTTATTTTTTTCTGATTTGATATAAATTTTATAAGATAAACTCCAGAAGTTAAACTGGATATATCTATTTTGTTGTCATCAAATGAAGAATTAGATTGTACTACTTGTCCTATCGTATTGTATATTTTACAATTCTTAATTAGTTCTCCTTTATTATCAATTGTTAGTATATCTTTTATAGGATTGGGATAGACTAAAATTGTGTTTAAGGTTTCATCATTAACTGATAAACTTGAAGTATTTTCAAATGCACCAATATCTAAATTTTCTGAAATAGGTTTAACACTAGATTCTTGATATTTTACATATTCAAGCGGTATGTTATAGTCAGGTAATAAGGTTACAGGAATTAGATTTCCCATATCTGTAAGAGGAGATATGTCTTGTAGATTAAAAATTTGATTTGAAAAATCTTCAAACAGTAAATCTGAACCTAAATGATAATCAGTTGCACAAGTAATCGTTACATGAAATAATGCAAAGTACAATGATAAAAATAAAAAGTTTTTTTTCATTTCAAAAGGGAGATTAAATGATAAAAACTTTAGTAGATGTTAATTATAATAAAAAAAACCTATATAAAAAAGAAAAAGGCTTAATTTATTCAAATAGATTTTGATGATAATCACTTCCCGATACAAAAATTAGCAAAAATATTACCTAATAAATCATCAGTAGTTACTGCTCCAGTAATTTCACCAAGATAAAATAATGCTTGACGAATGTCAATAGCAATAAGATCTAAACTAATATTAAGTTCCATGCCTTTTTCTACTTCTTTAATAGATTTTAGCGCATTTGTTAAGGCTTCAAAATGACGAGAATTACTCACAATATTTTGATTATTGCTAAGTATTCCTATGTTTACTAATGATGTTAATTCCTTTTTTAAGGCATTAATTCCTGTTTTTTCTTTAGAGGAAATTAAAATACATTTTTGATTTTTGATTTTTAAACTCTGAATTTCAACATCCGATAATAAATCAGTTTTGTTAAGAATGACAAGTATCTTTTTATCTTTATATTTTTCTTGTAATCTGTCAATTTCAGTTTTCACTTTTAATTTTTCACGTTTCATTTTAACGGCATCAATAAGCGATAAAACCAATTGTGCCTTTTCAATAGTTGAGTATGTTTTTTTAATACCAATATTTTCAATTACATCTTTAGTGTCTCTAATTCCTGCGGTATCTATAAACCGAAAGGTTACGCCATCAATCGAAATTTCGTCTTCAATTGCATCACGCGTAGTTCCTGCAATATCTGAAACAATGGCTTTTTCTTCGTTCAAAAGAGCGTTCAATAAAGTAGATTTCCCAACATTTGGTTCGCCAATAATAGCAACAGGAATTCCGTTTTTAAATACATTTCCAATTGCAAAAGAATCAATTAACTTCTTTAAAATAACGGATAATTTATCAACCAATCGTTTAAACTCAGTTCTATCCGCAAATTCTACATCTTCTTCAGAAAAATCTAATTCTAGCTCAACTAAACTTGCAAAGTTGAGTAGCTCTTGACGCAATTTTTCAATTTCTGATGAAAATCCGCCTCGCATTTGTTGTAACGCTATTTGATGTGATGCTTTAGAGTCCGAAGCAATTAAATCTGCAACCGCTTCTGCTTGTGTAAGGTCTAATTTCCCGTTGGTAAACGCACGTAAAGTATATTCACCATTAGTTGCTGTTCTACATCCATTTCGTAAAAATAATTGTATGATTTCTTGCTGAATGTAAATAGAACCATGGCAATTAATTTCAACAACATTTTCTCCAGTATATGAATTTGGGTTTTTAAAAATAGAGACTAAAACTTCATCAATTACTCGATTTTTATCAACAATAGAGCCTAAATGAATCGTATGTGATTTTACGTTGGTTAGGTCTTTACTGCCATACTTTGATTGAAAATGATTTGCTACAAGTTTAATTGCATCTTTTCCAGAAAGCCGTATAACAGCAATTGCACCTATTCCTGAAGGTGTTGCAAGCGCAATTATAGTATCTTCTATACTGGCTGACATTATTGAAGTTTTTGGTTAGTATCCATAGTAATAGTATTTTTTTTGTAACAAAAGGCTAATATATTCGTCATATTAGTAACAACCAACTAAAAACAATATTAATTATGAAAAAAAATAACCAATTATTAGTTTTAACTCATTTAAGCCAATTATTAGATTATATAACAGGAATCGGAGGGTTTATTGTTCCATTAATTATTTGGCTTACAAATAGAGATAAAATTGAAGGAATGGATGAACAGGGAAAATCAATTTTAAACTTCAGAATTTCCATGTTTTTATATTTAATCCTTTGTATTCCGATGATACTTTTCTTTGGATTAGGATTATTAGGATTTGTAGCGATTGGAATCTTTTACTTTATATTCCCAATTATGAATGCTATTAAAGTAAATAATAATCAAGAGCCAAACTATCCTTTTTCGATAGAATTTATTAAATAGTAAATAGAAATAATTATTTGAATTAAAAGACTGTCTTCATAATGTGTTGGCAGTTTTTTTTATATCGCATGCTTGATAGCATCTTTGTATTCATTGAAAAACTCCTCGAATTTCGTCATATTCTTAACAAAAAACTCATAACAATCTCTCCAAGTATTTTTATTATGGATGCTAAATTTTGTTTCATGAACTATATAAATCCGCCGAATAACCTTCCCAGATTCATCTAGTTCATAAGTATTATCATAAATTGCATTTGGTAAGTAATCAGTAAGTAAAATATTTTTTAGAGAAAGTAACTTATCATATAGTAATTCGTTGGCAATTTCTTCAGGATGTTCAAAATCTAAACAAACAAGAGCCTTTTTTCTATCAGCAACAAACTTAAATGCAACACCTTTAATATCGGTATTGTAGCGCAACCATTTTTTAGGAAATGATTTTCCAAAACTTGTCCAAAATTCTCTTCTTATTTTTGCTGATTCTTCTTTGCTAAACATTCACTTGATTTTATCCGTGTACATAAGCAGAAGTTCCTCTATTTTTCATAAACTCTGCTTCGTATTTGAGTAATGCATTCCATTTTTTATTTACAATTTTCGGATCTTGATATTCTCTTGCAAAACCTAAAAACGTAGTGTAATGATTGGCTTCAGAAACCATTAGTTCTTTGTAAAATTCTGATAATTCTACGTCTTTTAAATTTTCAGAAAAGACTTTAAAACGCTCACAACTCCGCGCTTCAATAAGTGCGGCAACTAATAATCGTTGGATGAGTGCATCTGTTCTGTTAGGAGTTTTAGTAAAAAACGTGTGGATATGCTGTGCGTAATCATTTCTTCTTGCACGTCCTAAAACCATTCCTCTTTTAGTCATCAGATCATGTACCATTTTAAAATGCTCTAATTCTTCGATAGAAATAGCAATCATTTCTTTAACCAATTTAGTATCTTCAGAATAATTAAGAATAATTCCTATGGCATTTGATGAGGCCTTTTGCTCTGCATATGCGTGATCTGTTAAGATTTGCGCTAAATTGTCATTGGCTATTTCAGCCCAAGAAGTTGTTGTTTCAAATTTAAGTCCAAGCATAGTTGAAATAATTTTTAATCTGTTATAAAATATAGTTTGATGCAAATCTATCATTTTATTTATATATTTTAGGATTCACACTTTGTAGTTCTTAAAAATAAATTTTTTAATATTTGAAAAAACTACAACTCAAATTTAATTTATCATCAGTTATTGCTATAAGTATTGAATGAATACTTGATTGCAGTATTTTTGTTTTGCAGAGCAGTCGTCAAAGTTTTAAAAACTTACTGAATTGGCTTGTTATGAGTTGGGATAGAAGTGCCAACAATAGAGAAGCCCCAATAGGATGACTGAATTTAAATATTAATTCTGATTTTACAATATTTAAAGAGGATGGAGAAAAAGGTAAAACTTGCATATAATTGAGCCTGCTCTGTATTAAGACTGATAATAAAGGAGTAATTTTTTAAATGTCTAAATCTAATTTTTTACGAAACTCTGCAATAAAAGGGTTTTTCTCTTTTAATTTTTGATATTTTTCTTGAGGAGTGTAAGCATATTTTTTTTCTTCTACTTCATTTACCTCAATAATTAAGTCGATGCTATAATTGTTTAAATTTTCACGAATAACCTTTAAAATTCGTGGTTTTTGACTATTCAGTTGAGATTGCATTAACTTATTTGGTAAAGTGATATGAATGTTTGAATTTTCAACTCTTGGCGTATCAGCATTCATAATTGATGCAATACTTTTTTTACCATTTTTGATAAGATTATCAACATACTCTTTCCATGCTTTCAAGACTTGAATATCAGTAAATTCTGTCTTTGGCATACTACTGTAATCAATAATTTGAACTTCTATATCGTTAATTTCTTTTTGACGCTCTATGCTTTTTAAAGAAAGTGAAGAAGAACGTTTTCTTACGGATTTTAAACTTGGTGTTTCAAGTTTTACAGGCTCAGAGGTTGCTATCTCCCGCTTTTTATTATATGCTGTTGAATTTTCTTTGACAGCAGTTTCTTCAGTAATTTGCACTGTATCAATTTTTTCTTCTACAATGACATGTCCGAAGAATTTTGCAGGAATTATGTAGTTGTTGTCATTTTTTTTTTTCTCTATCGAAAGTGATAGAGGAAATTTGCATAAGTGCTAATTCAACGAGCAATCGTTGATTTTTGCTGGTTTTGTATTTTAAATCACAGTCATTTGCCTTTTCAATTCCTTTGAGTAAAAACTGCATTGATGCTTTTTTTGATTGTTCGAGATAGCGTTTTTTAGCATTATCTCCAACTTCAAGTAATTGAACGGTTTCGGAATCTTTTGCTACCAATAAATCTCTGAAATGTGATGCCAAGCCACTGATAAAATGGTGTCCGTCAAACCCTTTCGAAAGAATTTCATTAAACTGAATTAATACTTTTGGTATATCATTGGCAAGTAATAAATTGGTCATTTTAAAATATTCATCGTAGTCTAAAACGTTGAGATTCTCTGTTACTTCCTGTCGTGTCAATTCACTTCCAGAGAAACTAATAACTCTATCAAAAATAGAAAGAGCGTCTCGCATTGCGCCATCTGCTTTTTGTGCAATAATATGCAACGCATCATCATCAGCATTGATATTTTCTTTTTGAGCAACTATTTTCAAGTAATTCTTAACATCAATAACAGAAATTCTCTTAAAATCAAATATTTGACATCGAGAAAGTATTGTCGGTATAATTTTATGCTTTTCTGTAGTTGCAAGAATAAAAATTGCATGTGCTGGCGGTTCTTCTAAAGTTTTTAGGAAAGCATTAAATGCTGCTTGAGATAACATATGAACCTCATCAATAATATATACCTTGTATTTACCAACTTGTGGAGGAATCCGAACTTGTTCAGTTAAATTTCTAATATCATCCACCGAATTATTTGATGCAGCATCTAATTCGAAAATATTAAAAGCAAAATCTTCATCAGGATTTATTTCTGTTTGCCCATCTTGATTGATTTTTTTTGCAAGAATACGCGCACATGTTGTTTTACCAACTCCTCGAGGACCTGTAAATAATAGTGCTTGTGCAAGATGATTGTTTTTTATTGCATTTTCCAGTGTACTGGTAATTGCTTTTTGACCAATAACATCGTCAAATGTTTGTGGTCTATACTTACGTGCTGATACAATAAAGTGTTCCATTAATGAAAGAGAATTATAATAAAAAAAAATACGTATTAACGATAAATTTTATCGTATAAATCTTGATAAATTTGTTTGATGATTTTTCGTTTCATTTTCATTGTTGGTGTTAAATGACCACCGTCAACAGTCCATTCATCTGGAGTTAATTCAAAACGTTTGATTGTTTCCCATTTTGCAAATTTGCAATTACAGGCATTAATTTCTTCTTGAATTCTATCAATTATTTTTTGATTTGAAACTAATTCTTTTTTATTCGAAAAAGTAATTCCCTCATCTTCAGCCCATTGTTTTAAATATTCAAAATTTGGTTGAATGATTGCTGCTGGCATTTTTTCGCCTTCGCCTACAACCATTATTTGTTCAATAAAGAAAGATTGTTTTAAGACGCCTTCTAATAAAGGTGGTACAACGTATTTACCTCCAGAAGTTTTAAACATTTCCTTTTTACGCCCAGTAATTTTTAAGAATCCATCTTCATCAATCATACCTTTATCACCTGTATAAAAATAACCGTTTTGTAATACTTCTGTAGTTTTTTCAGGATCTTTATAATAGCCTAACATTACATTTGGTCCTTTTACTAATATTTCTCCATCTTCAGCAATTTTCACTTCTACTTTGTCAATGATTCTTCCAACAGTTCCTACTTTAAACCCTTTATTGTTCAATTCATTAACAGAAACAACTGGTGATGTTTCTGTCAGTCCATACCCTTCCATAATTGGCATATCTGCTGCTGCAAAAACACGTGTAAGTCTTGGTTGTAAGGCTGCGCTTCCAGAAACCATCAACTTTAGATTCCCTCCTAATGCTGCTTGCCATTTGGTGAAAATTAATTTTCTCGCAATTTTTAATTGAGTTTCATACCACCAACCATTGGCTCCATAAGGTTCATATTTTAGCCCTAAATCAATTGCCCAAAAGAATAATTTCTTTTTTATTCCTGACAATTCATTTCCTTTTGCGTAGATTTTATCATATATTTTCTCATACAGTCGAGGAACAGCTGTCATCACATCTGGTTTTATTTCTTGCGCATTTTCGGTTAATTTTTCAATACCCTCTGCAAAGTAAATTTCTACACCACAATATTGATATAAGTATAAAATTTCACGCTCAAAAACATGACAAACAGGCAAAAAACTTAGTCCTTTACTACCTTTTTCGAGAGGTACTCTTTTTTCGCTTGCCAATACATTTGAAACCATATTACCATGAGATAGCATAACGCCTTTTGGTTTTCCTGTGGTTCCTGAAGTGTAAATTAAAGTCGCTAAAGTATTTGAAGTAACGGCATTTTTACGCTCTTCAACCTCATTTTGGTTACTATCATCTTTTCCTAATTCTAAAACTTCATTCCAGTTCTTTTCTCCATCAATATCATTAAAAGTAAATACACCCTTAAGTTTGGTTTTGTCTTTTATTTGATTCAGTTTTTTTATAATACTATCATCAGAAACAAAGCAATATATAGATTCAGAGTGATTTAATACATACTCGTAATCGTCTTTAGAAATGGTTGGATAAATAGGGACACTTTGCGCACCAATTTGTAATATACCAATATCACAAACATTCCATTCAGTTCTATTATTAGTAGAAATTATTGCAATTTTATCATTTGGTTGCACGCCAAGACGCAACAAGCCTCTACTAATTGCATTTGCTTTGTCTATATACTCTTGAGTAGAAGTAGAAACCCATTTACCGTTATGCTTTGTGGTAAGTGCCTTTTTAAGATTGTGTTTTTCAAGTTGATAATAAGGAAAATCAAAAAGACGCGTAATTTCTATAGACATGGTTAAATTGATTTGTGAAATTGCAAGTTACAAAATAATAAGATAAAATATCAAATTATTTTAAACCAATTATATTTTTTGATTATATGAATTTGAAAGGTCGAAATTTTTAGTTTCTTCAATTATTTCTTTAAACAAAGGGTGTTTCATATAGCCTCCATACGCATAATCTGCTCCAGAAACATTAGTACGTTCATTGGCCTCAATAATTACGGGTCCGTCATTAGAAATAGCAATATCCCATCCAATATATCTGTCAGGTAAATAAGTTGTAGCTTTGATTGTTAAATCACAAATTTCCTTGAAGTATGGCAATTTAAATCCTCCAAAAACAAAATCACTATCAGGATGTTTAGTTAACTTACCCCCTCCAAATTCTGCAAACTGGCGACCAACATTACCTAATGACCCAGCTTCTAAATCTATACTTACAAAAAAACCACCTGCATGGGAGTTGTCAATAACGCTATTGCCAACTCCAAACCTCATTAATCCTGATAAATTGTGAATAGTTCCTTTTTTATCAATGTATGTTTCGATTCTTATAGTATTTATACAATCAGAATGTATTTTGTTGATTGCATTATGTTGTACAATAACTTCTTCATGGATACAATTGTTTTCAATAAGTGAGTCGCCATTTTGATTAATATCCTCTTCTAAAGTTGCTTTATCAATCTTAAAACAACCTTTTCCTCCAAACAATGATAATGGTTTTATAAATATACTTTTATAATTAGATTCTTGAAAAACATGATTAAAAAAAGCAATTAAACTTTCTTTATTTTTAATAGGAAATTTGTTACCATCATAAAAAAAAACAGAATCTAAATTGTAACTAATTAATTTTGGAATTGGAAGGTTGTTTTTGTCGCAAAAAATAGAGAATTTCAACTTGTCTGCCATAATGTTTACATATTCATCCTTGTGATAATCAGGATAAAATTGAATCCTACGACACTCCTTAGTGCTTAGGTAATCTTTATAGTTTGTGACTTCTTTACGATATAAATATTTGAAATAATAAAAAGGAATTTCTTTTTTAGTTATCCATAAGTACATAAGTTCCTTAAGCATTTTCGGAATGCTCTTTTTTCTTTTATCCTTTAGAAATACATAAATACGATTTTTCTTTGAATTAGCCATTTGAATTTTTCTTCTTTCAAATGTAATAAATATTAAAGAAACTATCTATTTTCAATCCACTTTCTTGCATTTACAAATGCTTCTAACCAAGGAGAAACTTCATCTTTTCTTCCCTTTGGATAATTTGCCCAATTCCATTGAAAAGTAGAACGTTCGATGTGAGGCATCGTAACTAAATGCCTTCCTGATTTGTCGCACATCATTGCAGTATTAAAATCAGAACCATTTGGATTGTTCGGGTAGCCTTCATAACCATATTTCGCAACAATATTATATTTTTCTTCAGCATAAGGAAGGTCAAACTTCCCTTCTCCATGAGAAATCCAAACCCCTAATTCACAGCCTGTTAATGTAGAAAGCATTGCGGAATTGTTTTCTTGAATTTTAACAGATGTAAAAGAACTTTCATGCTTTTTAGAGTCGTTATGTATCAACTTGCCATGTACTTTATGTTCAGGATTGATAAGGTCTAATTCCATCCATAATTGTGCGCCATTACAAATGCCAACTGATAAAGTGTCATCTCTTTTAAAGAAGTTTTTCAATGTAGTATTTGCTTTTTCGTTGTATTTAAATGCTCCAGCCCAACCTTTTGCAGAGCCTAAAACATCAGAGTTTGAAAAACCACCAACAGCACCAATAAATTGGATATCTTTTAATGTTTCTCGCCCAGAAATTAGATCAGTCATATGTACATCTTTCACGTCAAACCCTGCTAAATACATAGCGTTTGCCATTTCTCGTTCAGAGTTACTTCCTTTTTCACGTATGATGGCTGCTTTTGGTTTCAACTTATAACCAGATAGCATATTGTTTAATTTACCAGTAAAATTCTTAGGAAACACGTATTTTAAAGATTGATTTTTGTAGTTATCAAATCGCTCTTTTGCCAAACCATTTTCGGTTTGTTTTTGGTCGAGTAGGAAGGAGGTCTTATACCAAACATCTCTCAATTCAGAAATAGAAAAATTAAATTTATCAGAACTATTTTTAAGGTTTAATGTATCGTTTTCAGTTACGTTTCCGATATTAAAGAACTCTATATTTGCATCATTCAGTACTTTTTCTATCGAATTGTTTACAGGCTGAATTACAATTCCGGTATTTTCCGAAAACAATAATTTTACTGAATCTTTTTCTTTTATTTCTGATACATCTATATCTGCACCTAAATTATTTTCAGCGAAACACATTTCGAGTAAAGTGGCAATCAATCCGCCAGAAGCAACATCATGCCCTGCAACAATTTGACCTTTTTTAATCAATGATTGCATCGTATTAAAAACGGTTTTAACATACAATGCACTTTTTACATTCGGAGTTTCATTTCCTATTTTACTTAACGTTTGTGCAAAAGAGCTCCCGCCAAGTTTAAAATTATCTTGAGAAATATTGATATAATAAACATTTCCTTTATCAGCCTGAAAAATAGGCTCAACTATGTTTGTAATATCGTTACAATTTGCAGCCGCAGAAATAATCACAGTTCCTGGAGAAATAACCTCTTCGTTAGGATATTTTTGCTTCATTGATAGAGAATCTTTTCCTGTAGGAACGTTGATTCCTAAGTCAATAGCAAATTCGGAAACTGCTTGAACAGCTTTATATAATCTTGCATCTTCACCTTCGTTTTTACAAGGCCACATCCAGTTTGCAGATAGTGAAACTGACTGTAAGCCATCTTTTAATGGTGCCCAAATAATATTGGTCAAAGCCTCAGTAATAGAATTTCTACTTCCAGCAATAGGATTTATCAAACCTGAAATAGGAGAGTGTCCAATAGAAGTGGCAATTCCTTCTTTTCCTTTATAATCAAGTGCCATAACACCAACATTATTCAACGGAATTTGCAATGCGCCAACACATTGTTGTTTGGCAACTTTTCCACCAACACAGCGATCTACTTTGTTGGTTAGCCAATCTTTACACGCAACAGCCTCGAGTTGTAAAACTTGATTTAAATATTCATAAAATTTATTAGAATCATAAGTGATTTCGCTATATTCTCTATCTATGGTTACATCATTTAGTATTGTTTTTGGAGAACTTCCAAACATATCTTCGAGTGAAAAATCCATAGGTATGTCACCTTTAGTTTTCGATTCAAAAGTAAAACGATTATCATTTGTTACATAGCCAACAGTGTACATTGGCGAGCGTTCTCTGTCAGCAACTTTTTGGAGTGTTTCTAAGTGTTTTTTGGCAATAATAAGTCCCATTCTTTCTTGAGATTCATTACCGATAATTTCTTTGGCTGATAACGTTGGGTCACCAACAGGTAATTTATCTAAATCAATTTTTCCGCCAGTATCTTCAACCAATTCTGACAAGCAATTTAAGTGTCCGCCAGCGCCATGATCGTGAATAGAAACGATAAAATTCTCTTCACTTTCTACCATTCCTCTAATTGTATTTGCAATACGTTTTTGCATTTCTGGATTACTACGTTGTACGGCATTCAACTCAATTCCTGATGAAAATACTCCTGTGTCAGCCGATGAAACGGCTGCGCCTCCCATACCAATTCTATAATTTTCTCCTCCAAGAAGTACGATTTTTTCTCCAGTTTTTGGCGTGTATTTTAATGCTTGATTTAATTTTCCATAACCAATTCCTCCTGCTTGCATAATGACTTTGTCGTAACCAAGTTTGCGCTTCTCGATTCCGCTAGAAATGACATCGCATTTTTCATTATGTTCAAAAGTTAAAATAGAACCACAAATTAATGGTTGCCCAAATTTGTTTCCAAAATCGGATGCACCATTTGATGCTTTTATCAGAATATCAATTGGAGTTTGATATAACCAATTACGTTGATTCATTGTTTTTTCCCAAGGTTTGTCTTCATTTAGTCTTGAATATGAAGTCATATATACTGCTGTTCCTGCTAATGGAAGGGATCCTTTTCCTCCTGCAAGTCGATCTCTAATTTCTCCTCCAGAACCTGTTGCTGCACCATTAAAAGGTTCAACTGTTGTTGGAAAATTATGTGTTTCGGCTTTTAAAGAAATAACAGAGTCAAATTCTGTAGATTGATAATAACCTGGAATATCAGCACGCTTTGGTGCAAATTGCTCCACTTTTGGGCCTTTTATAAATGCTACATTGTCTTTGTATGCTGATACAATATCGTTATGATTTTGTTTAGAAGTTTCCTTAATTAATTCAAAAAGAGATGTTGGCATTTCTTTACCATCAATAATAAATGTTCCGTTAAATATTTTGTGACGGCAGTGTTCAGAGTTTACTTGAGAAAACCCGAAAACTTCAGAATCGGTTAGATTTCTACCAATTTTTATAGCAACATTTTCTAAATATTCAATTTCTTCATCGTTTAATGCCAATCCTTCTTGTTGATTGTATGCTGAAATATTTTTTATTTCTAAAATAGGTTCAGGTTGAATATCAATAGTAAAAATTTCTTGATCTAATCTATTATACTTTTCAGATATCATAGGGTCAAAATCAGTAGAATTTTCATCAGTAATAAAAAACTCTTCAATTCTGATAATTTCATTGACTCCCATATTTTGGGTAATTTCAACAGCATTGGTGCTCCAAGGAGTAATCATTGCTGCTCTTGGTCCAATAAAAAAAGCGTTTAAAGACGCCGAATTTACTTTTGGTTGATTGCCAAAAAGCCACACTAATTTTGAGATTGTATTGGTTGATAATTCTTTTGTTGTTTGAACAGCAAAAATTTTACTGTTTGTGTTTCCAAAGAAATGAATCATTGATTTTGGTTTAAAATGTTTTGCATACTGCAAATTTAATTTTTTTACTATCTAAATGTCTCGTAATAACTTAATTTAATTTATGAGTTATTCACTATTTAATTCACAATTTTAAAAAGTTATCTTTTTTTAGGAGATGTTTTATATATTTGTATCATTATTAAAACAAGAAAGAATGACTATTGATGCAATAATTCAAAAATTAAAAGAAGGGAATAAATGCTTTGTTTTAGGAAAATCTAAAAATATAGGAGACTATAATAAAACAAGAAAGATATTGGTTGAAGGACAAAAACCTCATGTAATTATATTGAGTTGTTCGGATAGTAGAGTAGTA
>JAKITY010000009.1 GCA_021647835.1 Flavobacteriaceae bacterium
CACACCAATTAAAGGAAGTAGTATTGTAATAATTAAAAATGGAATTCCTAATAAATTGACCTCGTTACCTTTTGCTAATTGAATGATTTCAAAAATAATTATAGCAAAAATAATTTGACAAAATAAATTTGTAAAGCGAACAACTCTAGTGCTTAATCTATAATTTTTTAAGGCATTGTCTTCTGTGATATTTATTTTGTAATTATGAATATGAGGATATTTATTTATAAAAAAGACACCTGTAAATATTGCAACACCAATAGCAGGAAGAATCCACAAGGTTATTTTGTCTCCAAAACTATCTGCTTCTCCATTTGCGTTAAAGTGTGTAGCAATGGTTTGTGGTAAATCTGAGTAAACCATTATTGTATAAACTACCATTAGTATTAGTAATGTGGCAGATATTAAATCTACAATAATATCTATTGGCTCTAAAGACAGATCTATTTTTGGTCTATTGGTTTTCATCTTGATTTACTTATCTGTTTTTATCTCGCTCAAAAATAATTAAGTGACGATTTACAATACTTATTTCTTTTACGACCCAACCTTCTCTTGCATGATTGTTTAAAACGTCTTCTAACTTTTTTACTGTATTTCTAAAACCTAATGAAGGTGCTACTACTTTATATTCTTTCATGTATCTATATCTTTATCCTCTTTTTTATTAAAAATTGTATATGCAATTATTACTCCAAGAAGTGTTCCGATAAAAGAGCCATAAACAACTCCTATTGCTACATCATTAATAACTGCTCCAATTATAGTTCCGAAACTTGTGCCTAATGCACTACCAATTGCAATACTATATATTTGTTTTTTATTCATTCTAATGACTCAAAGTTCCTGTATTTAAAACTGGAGAAACCTCTTTATCTCCACATAAAATAACCATAAGATTACTTACCATTGCTGCTTTACGTTCATCATCTAAATCTACAATTTGTTTTTTGCTTAGTTCTTCTAAAGCCATTTCTACCATGCTTACAGCTCCTTCAACAATTTTATGTCTTGCAGCAACAATTGCTGTTGCTTGTTGACGTTTTAGCATAGCATTTGCAATTTCTTGAGCATAGGCCAAATAGCCAATTCGTGCTTCAAGAACTTCAATTCCTGCCATTGAAAGACGTTCTGAAAGTTCTTTTTCTAATGCTTGACTAACTTCATTTACACTTGCTCTTAAGGTAATTTCTTCTTCACTTCCTTCGTCATTAAAATTATCATAAGGGTATAAACTTGCTAATTTTCGTACTGCAGCATCTGATTGTACACGTACAAAGTTTTCGTAATTATCAACATCAAAAGCAGCTTTGAATGTATCTTTTACTTTCCAAACAAGGATGGTACTTATCATAATTGGATTTCCTAATTTATCATTCACTTTTACACGTTCACTATCAAAATTGCTTGCGCGTAGTGAAATTAATCGTTTTTTATAAAAAGGATTTGCCCAATAAAACCCGTTTTCTCTGACTGTTCCTATATATTCTCCGAAGAGTAGTAATACTTTAGAAGTGTTTGGATTTACCAAGAAGAATCCTGGAATTGTGATGATGAATAATAGTATTGCTGGAATTATTATAAACGGATTTTCTTGTGTGATTCCATAAACAATAATTACAATAAAGGCTAATAGAGCAAATAACATTAAATAGCCACTTGATGTTTTTATAACTTTTTCTTCTGTCATGATATGTTTGATTTATTACGATATTAAAATGATATCACAAAGATATAATATATTATTTCTATTTTCCAAATATTTTATCAAATTTATTTTTAACTTAGCAAAAATTAAATTTTATATATGAAAACAAAGATTATATACTTACTGATTATTTTAATGACATTTTCTTATCAAGCAAATGCAAAAAAAATATGGGGAGCAAAAGGACATAGAGTTGTTGGAACAATTGCAGAAGACTATCTAAAACCTAAGACAAAGAGAAAATTACGGAAACTCCTCAAAAGAAAGACTTTGGCTTTTCTATCTACCTATGCTGATGAGATAAAATCTGACAAACGCTACAATAAGTTTCGAACTTGGCACTATATTAACATGCCTTTAGACGAAGATTACGACCCTTCAAAGGCAAATCCTAAAGGAGATATGGTAACTGGAATTGAGTATTGTAAGAAAATAATAAAGGATGAAAATTCATCTGATGATGATAAAGCCTTTTATTTAAAAATGCTAATTCACCTTATAGGAGATTTGCATCAACCAATGCATATAGGACTTGCAGAAGATAGAGGAGGAAACGATTTTAAAGTACAATGGCACTATAAAGACACCAATTTACATGCCGTATGGGATTTTAGAATAATTGATCGATTTGATATGAGTTATAAAGAATTAGCTGAAAATGCTGATATTTTAACAAGAGATCAAATAAAGAAACTACAAGAAGGAACTGTGATAGATTGGGTTAATGAAGTTCATGTCTTATCAAGAGAAGTTTATAAAAGCGCAGAAAAAGGTGAAAACTTACGTTACCGTTATTCATATAAGTATATGAATGTTGTTCGTTCACAATTACAAATAGGAGGTATTAGACTTGCCAAAGTGTTGAATGATTTGTTTAAATAATAAAATAGAAAAACGCTCCATTTGGAGCGCTTTTCATGATGGTAACTTAAAGTTTGGTTACTTGTCTAAGTTTTTTGTCATATTAAACCCAGCAAATAATCCAATTCCAGCGGTAGTAAAGATAGTTGCAGGATAAATACTGTCACCTAATGAAGTATAGTGATCTAAAATCGTAGCAAGAAAGATTCCAATTCCAATTCCCATTAAAAGTAAGGCAACATTCAAGATGAAAACTTTCCATATTGGTGCAGTCTCTCTATTGCCTTTATTAAATATATCTGCTCCAACACCTTTTTCTATAAGTGCCATTCTTTCTTTATTTCTTGTTGAAAAGAATAGGTAAATGACTCCAAATATTAAACCGAACATTACTGGTATTATAATTACTTCTGATCCCATGATTGTCTTTTTTAATGATTAATTTTAATGTTTTACGATAATATGACTTTAATAACTTCGTTGGGGTTACAGAAAAAGCAAATTATTATTTTTCCTGATATAATTGTAACCTTTTATAATGTAATATAGTCTTACTATTGATGGCACATAATAATGACGATTATTATATAGAAAAAACTCTAAAAGGAGATACAAATTCTTTTGGTATCTTGGTAGAAAGATATCAAAACTTAGTATTTTCTTTGGCTATTAAAATGTTGAAGAATAGAGAAGAATCAGAAGAGGTTTCGCAAGATACATTTATAAAAGCATATAAATCATTAAAAAGTTTTAATGGCGAATCTAAATTTTCTACTTGGATATATAGAATTGCGTATAATACATCTTTAGATAGGATGAAAAAGAATTCGAGATTCAATAACTCTATAGAAATAGATAATATTCCATCGAAGGATATTCAATTAACAGATACTATTTTTGAAGGAATAGAAAGAAAAGAGCGAAGTGAAATAGTACAACGATGTATGAACCAATTACCAGAAGATGAACGTGTCATTTTACACTTATTTTATTTTGAAGAGTTAAGTTTGAAAGAAATAGGAACTATAGTTTCAATAACTGAAGGGAATGTGAAAGTAAAATTATTTAGAGCGAGAAAGAAATTATTTAGTATATTTAAAGAGTCAGTTTCATCTGAAATTTATAGCAATTATGAACGATAAAGAAAGAGATTTATTAGATGATTTTACTAATAAATTGGTGAAAGAATTACCTTCTGAACAACCTTCGTCAGCATTATTAAACAATGTGATGAATGCTGTAAATAATATAAAAGTAAAAGAAAATGAAGTCTGGAAACCTTTAATTTCTACTAAAGGGTGGTTTTTGATTATTGTTTCAATAATTAGTTCAATGTTTATGCTTTTAAAAACAGAACCAATAAAATCACCTGAATTCGTATCAAAAATTGATGCAAGTAAACTGTCAAACTTATTCTCATTTGACTATTCGTTAAATTTCACAACATCTAATACTGTAATTTACGGATTCCTATTTTTTGCAATAATGATGACAATTCAGATAGTTTATCTTAAGAACTACCATAATAAACAGTTTTAAACTTACTCTAAAGTTAAAATCAAATCATCTTGCATTACCATTTTACCTCCAGTTAAAGAAACAGATTTTACCTTTCCGCTTTTGGTAGCAGTAACTGTAGTTTCCATTTTCATAGCTTCAATTACAAATAAAGGGTCGTTTTCTTTTATTTTATCTCCTTTTTTGACCAATAGCTTATAGAGCAATCCTTGTAAAGGCGCTCCAATTTCATTGTCATTATCGGCATCAACCTTAGTGTTTTCAATTTTTTCAATTTTTAGCGATTTGTCTTTTACGTCAACAGATCTATTTTCACCATTCACTTTAAAGAAAACAGTTTTTATGCCTTCTTCATTGGCGCTTCCAACAGATAAAAGTTTTACTAAAACTGTTTTTCCTGGTTGAATTTCAACTAAAATTTCCTCACGAATATCCATTCCATAAAAGAAATTTTTTGTTGGTATTGTTGCCAAGTTCCCATATTCTTTATAAATTTTATGTGCTTGCTCAAAAACTTTAGGGTATAAACTATAAGAAAGGAAATCTTCAAACTCAATAGGTCTTGTAAACCCCTTTTGAAATTTTTTCTCAAAAATTTTATACGCAACATCAAAATCAACAGGTTCTAAATGTGCATTTGGTCTATTTTTATAAGGTTTTTTATCTCTTAAAATTATTTTTTGAAGTTTCTTTGGGAATCCGCCTACAGGTTGACCCAAATCACCTTTGAAAAAACTAATTACCGATTCAGGAAAAGAGATTTCATGACCTTTTTCCATTACATCATTTGGAGTTAAATTATTGGTAACCATAAATATTGCCATATCTCCAACAACTTTCGAACTTGGCGTAACTTTCACCAAGTTTCCAAACATATTATTTACTTCTTCGTACATTTTTTTGACATCACCAAATCGATCTCCAAGACCTAAAGCAGTTGCTTGCGGACGTAAATTTGAGTACTGTCCTCCAGGAATTTCATGCTGAAAAACTTCGGCAGTTCCTGATTTTAATCCAGATTCAAAAGGATAATAATATTCTCTAATATCTTCCCAATAATTTGAGAATTGATTTAATGTATTTAAGTCAAAATCATGAAAACGCTCATGATGTTTCAACATTTCTACAATCGAATTAAAATTTGGTTGTGAAGTTAAACCAGATAATCCGCCAAGGGCAACATCAACAACATCAACGCCATTTTCTATGGATTTTAGATAGGTTGCAGATTGTAAAGAAGAGGTGTCGTGTGTGTGTAAATGAATAGGGATACTTACCGCATCTTTTATCGCAGGAATCAATTCTGCAGCAGCATAAGGTTTTAAAAGTCCTGCCATATCTTTAATGGCAATCATATGTGCGCCAGCGTTTTCTAAATCTTTTGCAAGTTGCGTATAATATTTTAGATTGTATTTGGTATTATTTTTGTCTAATAAATCTCCTGTGTAACTAATCGCTGCTTGTGCAATTCCACCAGTTTGATTTCGCACGTATTTGATGCTTGGCTCCATTGCTTTTACCCAATTTAAGGAGTCAAAAATTCTAAAAATATCTACACCATTTTCCCAAGATTTTATAACAAATTTTTCTATTAAATTATCAGGATATGCTTTGTAACCAACTCCATTTGAGCCTCTTAATAGCATTTGAAATAAAATATTTGGAATTGCTCTACGAAGATCTCTCAAGCGGGTCCAAGGGCTTTCGTGTAAGAAACGTAAACACACATCAAAGGTTGCTCCTCCCCAAACTTCCATGCTAAATGTGTTTGCATGATTTTTAGCAAAACTTTCTGCAACTTTATACATATCATAAGTTCGCATACGAGTTGCTAACAAAGATTGATGTGCATCTCGCATTGTAGTGTCAGTAAAATGAATTTTGTTTTCATCTTTAAGCCAATTACAGAATTTTTCTGCTCCCATTTCGGTAAGCATGTCTTTTGTTCCCTTTGGATATTCAGATAGATGGTTGTATGTCGGTATTTTAGGGGTTCTAAATTCTTTATTTTTATCGATAAATTTTACATCAGTATTTCCGTTTACGATAACTTCACCTAAATATTTAGTCAATTTTGTGGCTCTATCTTGTGATAATTTTATTTTGAATAACGAAGGTGTATTTTGAATAAAATTGACCGTTACTTTGCCGTCAATAAAAGTTTTATGCTGAATGACATTTTGTAAAAAACGGATATTTGTTTTTACACCTCTGATTCTAAATTCTTTCAAGGCTCTTACCATTTTACGTGTTGCTCCATCGAGAGTTCTGCCATGAGCAGATACTTTGACTAACATTGAGTCAAAAAACGGACTTATTTTTGCCGATTGATACACGCTTCCTGCATCCAATCGAATACCCATTCCTGCGGCACTTCTATAAGTGCTTATAGTACCATAATCTGGAGTGAAATTGTTTTCAGGATCTTCAGTTGTAATTCTACATTGTAAAGCAAAACCATAAGTTCCTAGCGATTCTTGATTATAAATCTTTATTTGTTTGCCATTCAGTTTGTAATTTCCAGCAATAAATATTTGCGTTTTTACCAAGTCAATTCCAGTAACCATTTCGGTAACAGTGTGCTCAACTTGTATTCTTGGGTTTACTTCAATAAAATAAATGGTGTCATTTTCATCAACCAAAAACTCAACAGTACCAATATTATTGTAATTTACTTCTTTGGCAATGTCAATGGCATACTTATAAAGACTTTGTTTGACCTTATCAGAAACATTGAAAGAAGGTGCAATTTCAACTACTTTTTGATGACGCCGTTGTACCGAACAGTCACGTTCGAATAAATGTCGAATGTTACCATGATTGTCAGCAACTATTTGAACTTCAAGATGCTTTGGATTTTCAACATATTTTTCGAGAAACATAGTATCATCACCAAATGCGTTTTTAGATTCATTTCTTGCAGAATCAAAGTTCATTTCTAAATCTTTAGGAACTCTTATGATACGCATTCCTCTTCCGCCTCCTCCAGAAGCGGCTTTTAGCATCAACGGATAACCTATTTTACTGGCTTCGGATAAGGCAATTTTTAGAGATGTAAGTTTTTTCTTGTTACTTTCAATAATTGGAACATTACATCTTACTGCTATTTTTTTAGCAGTAATTTTATCTCCAAGTGCGTCCATTACTTCAGGTCTTGGTCCTATAAAAACGATGTCATTTTCTGCACATTTACGAGCAAATTCTGAGTTTTCTGACAAAAATCCATATCCTGGATGAATAGCATCTACGTTTTTATTTTTCGCAAGGTTGATAATTTCATCAATATCTAAATAAGGTTTTAAAGGCTGATTTTCATTACCTATTTGGTAAGATTCATCTGCTTTATAACGATGTTGAGAGTATCTATCTTCGTAAGTAAACATGGCAACAGTTTGGATGTTAATCTCTGTGCATGCTCTTAAGATTCTAATAGCAATTTCTCCTCTATTAGCAACTAATATTTTTTTAATTTTCATAGTGTTGATAGTTTAGTTATCGGATTATATATGGATTTATATTTTCGTAATTCCGTTTTATAAAATTAAGGGCACTTGAAACAATTTCACCCATATTTTTTGATCTTCTAAAACAGATATCTTTGGTTAAATCGAATAATTCATCTTTTAATTCTTTAATTTTTGAAGGTGTAGAAAGAGTGTCATTCTTCATGCAATCTAATAAATCACTCAGTCTATCATATTCACTTGAGGCTCTTTTTGCCAATAATGAGCGTTCTTCATTTTTATATTGCTCCATAGATTCCTCTTGCAATAAATCTAAAGTCATATGTACAATTTTATTATTCTCTTTTAAAAATTGAGGTTTATATACTTTAGAATTACCTTCAAAAGATTGTTGGTCAAAGTCAATGGCTCTAATTCTGTAATCTATCCTGTCAAAATCATGCGTTATTACAAACACATAATTATATGAGCGCATATCGCCAAGAAGCCTAATAAAACAACGTTCGTTAAACTTTACAAATTCTTTAGCAATAGCCATTTTATCTTGATCCGAGCAATTGTCAAGATTTTCATTAATAAATGTATCTCCAGGAATTCCAGAAATATGTTCTTCAATAATAGTATCACCATGAACTAAAAAGTTGATATGATTTGGTGAAAGGATATGTTCTAATTCCAAGCCATAAATACGCGAAGCATCGGCTTTTTTGATATATAAATAGACATAATTATCATTGAGAATATTTCTTACTTTTATTCTAAATGGTTTTGTGTTTCCAAAGGTGCAAAAGTCAATGGCGTCAATGGTAATATACTGTAAGGCCTCATCACTACCATCAGCATGTAAAATAGTGTACATGCGTTTTAGACTCATTTCTATTTCATTGCGTTCATGTTCGGCAAAATATGTACTAATCCATAGAGTATCATTTCCATACTTGTCATAAATCTCAACAGCGCCTTGAAAACGCAATAAATCTTCATAATAAATAGGAATTTTTATGTTTCTGCTATGTTCGGTTAAATAATCAGATAACTGCTCATTTATAGGATACGCAGGTTTCTTCTTTGACATCAATTTTTTATCCATTCTATCTTTGTGAAAAAGTCGTTTTAAAGATAGTAGGAATTTATTGATAAAACAAAAAACGATGCAAGTAATAAATTTATAGGTGCTGTTTTAATACTTTTTTATTTTTCAGTATAACTAACCCTTAAAATTATATAACCTAGAACGCCAGAAACTAATGAGCCTATTATAATTCCGACTTTTGCTGAATCAATATTTATGGAGTTACCATGAAAGGCTAAGTTATCAATAAAAATGGACATAGTAAATCCAACACCTGCAATTGCTGCAATACCAATTATTTGTTTAAAGTTAACTGCTTTTGGTAATTGTGTAATTTTTAATTTTATACCTAAGTAAGAGAATAGAGCAACACCAATAAATTTACCTGCAAATAGGCTAATAGCAATATTCATAAGTAGTGATGTGTCATAATTAGAGTTGGCACTAATTTTAACTCCAGCATTTGAAAGTGCAAATATTGGAAGGATAAAATATGCTGCCCAATCATGTAGAGTGTGTTCTAAATGTTGTAATGGCGATCGAACTTTGAATGTTAAATCTTCTAGATTATCAACAAGTACAAGTTGTTTTTTTGTAAGTAAACGGTTGTTTTTTTTATCGGATGAAGTGGCTATTTTAGTAGAGAGGATTGTTAGTTTTTTTGAATAAGATTTAATATCAACACGTTGTCTAATAGGGATTGTAAACGCTAATAAAACTCCTGCGATTGTTGGATGTATTCCAGATTTTAAAAATAAAAACCAAATGATTATTGTAAAGAAAACGCTTATTTCTTTGGTGTATTTATCTTTGTAAGAAAGTAAAACTAAAATACCTAAGAGTATAAAGGCGTATAAAATTAGCATCCAATAAATGGTTGAACTGTAGAAAATTGCGATGACTAAAACTGCGGCAATATCGTCAATAATGGCAAAGGCTGTTAAAAATAATTTTAGGCTTAACGGAACTCGCTTTCCAAGTAAACTCAAAATTGCTAAAGCAAAAGCAATGTCTGTAGCCATAGGGATTCCCCAACCTCTTGTTGTTTCAGGGTTTTGATTGAGAATTAAATATAAAGCGATTGGTACAATAACACCTCCTAAAGCAGCAATAAGTGGAAATGCCATTTTTTTCATAGAATTTAATTCGCCAATTAACAACTCTCGTTTTAATTCTAATCCTATCAAAAAAAAGAAAATAGCCATCAATCCATCATTAATCCAAAGGATTAATGGCTTCTTTAATTCAAAATCTTGAAAACTTATCCCAATTTTATACTGCCATAAAGTTTCGTAAGAACTTGCATACGGAGAGTTGGCCCAAATTAAGGCAATAATTGTTGCTCCAAAAAGCAGTATTCCACTAAGGCTTTCGACTTTTACAAATTTTTGAAATGGTGTTAAACTTCTTTTTAGCATATAATTTAGTACGGCTTTTTCACCTATTTATTATTGTTTATAGTCACAAAGGTACGAATTATTGTTTAAAATTTATGATGAAGACTTAATTGAACCTGACCTTTACTTAAATTATTAGTTGTTTGTTCCATATAACCAAGTTGCATTTTCATTTTTTTTGATAATACATAGCCAAAAGCACCATAAGTTCTATTGACAGCAAATATTTCTACAGTATTATCATCGCCAATATTTCTCTCTCCATTTAAAAATATTTCATTATATAATGATAAATAAACAGTTCCTTTATCCATCTCTTTTTTGTTAAGAGGAATAGTTAGAAATAAATTATACCTGTAACGAGTTCTAAAATCTTGATTTTCTATAAACCTTTGTTCGTATCTAAATCTATGTTTTAAGTAAACTCTACGTCCTATTTTTTGAGGTAAAACAATTTCTTGATAAATACGGCTTTCTGTTTTTGTATCATTACTGTCTCCATAAACTCCAGAGGTAATGTGTCCGTAACCTAAAGCAAATTTAATATTTGCATTTTTAGGTTTATAAGTTACTGCACCTCTTAATAATAGTTGTTGTAAATCGCCAATTGCGTTCCAATTTCTATATTGCACATCACCTTGCAGTCCAAATGGACTATCTTTTATGTCTGTATTCCATAAATACATATACCAAGAACCTGATTTGTTTTCATCTACTTGTGCTACTATATTTGATGTTAAAAAGAAGCAAAATAAAAAGGATAAAATTAGATGTGTATTTTTCATTTATTAAAATTTAAAAAGCAATAAAATTGAAATAATTTTATTGCTTTTATATTATTATATAACTAGTTTTTAATTAGATTGTCCAACAGTTCTACCATTTAAAGGCATAATTGGTCTATAGTTACTATTTAATATTTTTGAAAATTGTGCTATTTGTTCTTTTGATGCAGTTAAAGGTGTTTTTAACACGTGCCAGTTAACTACTTCTGAACAAGGTGGTGTTGTTAAAGACCCTTGATAATTGTAATAATTTTTATCCGAAGGAAATAGACTTAGAACATCCACCATATCTTCTGATTTGAATTCTCCTTTTGATGTAGGAAACTTATCTAAATATTTGGAAAATAATTTATTGGGTTTGCCTTCTTCAAACATCATACCTAATACTGCATACTCTGTAGCAGAATGCTGGTGTACAAAATGAACTTCTATAGGATAATACTTGCCATTAATAGTATGTTCACTTTTTGCGTGATAATGAAATTGTAATAATTTATAATCCTTACCATTTAAATCTACTGTGTTTTCTCCAGTAATATTAAATTGGACAGTATGTCCATTATTAACAATGTTTATTGCTGATTTTGCATAATTAAATTTTGGAGCTACTAACTTACTTTCTTTAGAAATGTTTGAAGTCACAATATTAATTGGTGATTGTGATTTCCCACCACAATCAGCAAATCCATCACATAAGTCTTTCCAATTTTCTGGGCCTTTTTCACCTTTGTGGTGCGACCAATGCACTTCGTTACAGTCTTTTTTGGAAACCTTAAGAGACTCTTCGACTTCAGGTTTAGGAGTTTCTGCTTTTTTGGTTTCATTTTTACAAGAACCAAAAAGCATTAATACTGTTACAATTGCGATTACATTTAGTGTTTTTTTCATTTTTGTTATTATTTATTGTGATTAAGAAATTAGTTTAAAAATTAATTTGTTGTAAAAATTTGATATTGAATCTTTATTTTTTTTTGTATCTGTTAATGATGGTAAATGTTCGGAATAATAGTGCTGTTGTTGTGCCCCTTCGATAACTGTTGTAATCAGCATATGTGGATATTCAAAAGTAGGATTCACCTCTAATATTAATGTTGAAACACGATTTATTACATCTTTATAAGATTCAAAATAGCCTTTTTTATTTTCAATATCTACATCAATAGAATGATATGCTTTTACTGATTCGGTAATAATAATTTTATTGAGTAATACTTCATTTACATAAGAAAAGGAATTGTCAATCAAAATAGGTTTTGTGAGGATGTCAATAGCGTTTTTTAATTTTTCTTCTGACGATTTTATATTGAGCGTAGCCAAAGCAATTTTATAAACAGTCCAACTCCAATACCAACTTGTAAGATAAATAAGGAGCATGTGCTTGTTGTTAAAATACCGATATACTGAACTTTCTGGTGAATTGATTTTTTGACTTAATTTTTTAAAAGTAAATTTTTCAAAACCAATTTCATTAATGAGTTCAATGCTATATGTAATGATATTTCTACCTAAATCTGAGGAGTCAGGGTCTTTAGTGTAGAGCACAGAGTTTATAGTGATATTGATGTTTAAATCAATCATGTAATATTAGTTTATGCAAATATAATAGTATTACTATCATTCGCGCAAATATTACTGTTGTTTTTTTAAAATAAATAAGCCGCTCCTCTTTGGAGCGGCTTATTCTAAATTGTTTAAAATTATAACAGTTTAAAATCTATTTCACCATTTCAAAACTACGCTTAATAAATTCGGTCAATTCTTCGCCGTGCAATAGGTTTTGCGATAATTTTGCCAAATCAAATGTTTGTTTGATTAAACGCTCTTGCTTTTTAGCAGTTTTAGTGTTTAGAATTTCGTTGACCAATTCATTATTAGTATTTACAACTAAATTATACATGTCGGGGAAATTACTCATTCCCATCATTCCGCCACCGCCACCAGACGCTTGCATTTCTTTCATTCTACGCATAAATTCTGGTTGCGTAATAATAAAAGGATTGGCGTTAGAATCCATTGCTTCTAACTGAATTGTATAAGTTTCTTTTGGAATATTGGTTTCTAATACTGTTTTTAATTTTTCTTGCTCTTCATCGGATAATTTAGAGATTTTTACCTCATCTTTTTTAATCAAATTATCAATATGATCGCCATCTACACGTACAAAAGAAATGTTTTCTTTACTCGTTTCTAATTTCTGAATTAAATGAGAAACAATAGGAGAATCTAATAATAATACTTCATATCCTTTCTCTTTTGCAGTCTGAATATAACTGTGTTGTGTTTTCTTGTCAGATGCGTATAAAACTACCGTTTTACCGTCTTTATCAGTTTGATTTTCTTTGATTTTTTCTAATAACTCATCAAAAATAAAATAACTGCCATCAACTGTTGGATACAGCACAAATTTATCGGCTTTTTCAAAGAATTTATCTTCGGATAGCATTCCGTATTCAATAATAATTTTAACATCTTCCCATTTTTCTTCAAATGCTTTTCTGTCATTTTTGAATAGACTTGCCAATTTGTCTGCCACTTTTCTAGTGATATAAGACGAAATCTTTTTTACGGCAGCATCTGTTTGTAAATAACTACGAGATACATTTAATGGAATATCTGGAGAATCTATAACGCCACGAAGCATTTGTAAAAAATCTGGCACAATTCCTTCTACATTATCCGTTACAAATACTTGATTTTGATACAATTGGATTCTATCTTTTTGAACATCTATATTTTTGCTAATTTTAGGAAAATATAAAATTCCTGTTAGATTAAACGGATAATCAACATTCAAATGAATATTAAATAAAGGCTCTTCAAACTGCATTGGATACAACTCTCTATAAAAAGATTTGTAATCTTCGTCTTTCAATTCACTTGGTTGTTTTGTCCACGCAGGATTTGGATTGTTAACAATATTATCTACGTTTATTTTTTTCTGAGATTCCGTAGTTTCTTTGCCGTCTTTATCTTTTGTAGTTTTTGGCGTATGCTTTGGGTCATTTACCTCTTTTGTTCCGAATTTAATCGGAATTGGCATAAACTTATTGTATTTTGATAAGAGTTCTTTAATTCTTGCTTCTTCTAGAAACTCTGTAGAATCATCATCAATATGTAAAACAATTTCTGTTCCTCTTTCTTTTCTGTCCGTTTCTTCAAGTGTGTATTTTGGACTTCCATCGCATTCCCAACGCACTGCTTTAGTTCCTTTTTTGAATGATTTTGTAAAGATTTCAACCTTTTCAGCAACCATAAATGCGGAGTAAAATCCAAGACCAAAATGTCCAATGATTCCAGTATCTGCGTCTTTATATTTTTCTACAAATTCTTCTGCTCCCGAAAAGGCTACTTGATTGATGTATTTTTCTACTTCTTCGGAAGTCATTCCAACTCCTTGATCTATAATTCTAAGTTGTTTTTTCTTTTTATCAATTTTCACTTCAATCATTGGAGTGCCAATATCGCCTTTAACTTCACCAAGTGTAGAAAGGTGTTTTAGTTTGAGCGTTGCATCCGTTGCATTTGAAATTAATTCTCGTAAAAAGATTTCATGATCTGAATACAAGAATTTTTTTATGATAGGAAAAATATTTTCTGCTGTTACATTAATGTTTCCAGTTGCCATATTGTTTTGTTTTTAAAGTTTTAATTATTGATAAGTAGTAGTCAAAAAAAATACCAAAAGATGTTGTTGTGACAAGATGACAGGGAAAAGGAGATAAAAGGTGTATGGTTAAGGATGATAGTTGTTTTGAATTACGAATTCGAATTTATTTAGTAAATTTGACATAACAAAATGAAAATAAAATATGTATAGTTCAAAAATAACAGGATTAGGATTTTATGTTCCTGACAATGTGGTAACAAATGATGATTTGTCTAAGATTATGGATACAAATGACGAATGGATTCAAGAAAGAACAGGAATTAAAGAACGGCGATGGATTCCAGAAGGATCAGATGACACATCTGCAGTTATGGGAGCCAAAGCAGCAAAAATTGCTATTGAACGTGCTGGATTGACATCTAAGGATATTGATTTTATTGTTTTTGCGACACTAAGTCCAGATTATTTTTTTCCAGGATGTGGTATCCAAATTCAAGAAATGCTTGAGATGGATACTGTTGGAGCAATTGATATTCGAAAT
This sequence comes from Flavobacteriaceae bacterium, assembly GCA_021647835.1. GTDB lineage: Bacteria > Bacteroidota > Bacteroidia > Flavobacteriales > Flavobacteriaceae > Urechidicola. The sequence continues at coordinate 14,954 of JAKITY010000009.1, forward strand.
CAATGCTCAGGGTTTGTATATGCCCTTTCTACAGCCGATCAATTTATAAAAACAGGAATGTATAAAAACATTTTGGTGATTGGAGCAGAATTTCATTCAAATGGATTAGATAAAACAACTCAAGGAAGAGGAGTTACAGTAATTTTTGGTGATGGAGCAGGAGCAGCAGTTTTGACACGAGAAGAAGATACTACTAAAGGTATACTTTCAACGCATTTGCACAGTCAAGGTGCTTATGCCGATAAATTGATTGTGGAATCACCGAGTATAAGAAATTGGGTGCCAGAATTAATGGCGAATCCTAAAGATACTTCATATTTTCCAGAAATGGATGGCAAGTTTGTGTTTAAAAATGCAGTTGTACGATTTAGTGAAGTGATTAATGAAGGTTTAGAAAAAAATAATTTAACGGTAGATGATATTGATATGCTAATTCCACATCAAGCAAACTTAAGAATTTCACAATTTATTCAACGTAAATTTGGACTATCGGATGATCAAGTGTTTAATAATATCCAAAAATATGGTAACACGACAGCAGCATCTATTATTATTGCATTGACTGAAGCGTGGGAAAAAGGTAAAGTAAAAGACAATAACTTAGTTGTTTTGGCAGCCTTTGGAAGTGGTTTTACTTGGGGATCTGTGATTATTCGTTGGTAAAAAAAACAGGAAGGCTCTATATCGTAATGATATAAAGCCTTCCAAATCAACTTAACTAAAACTAAGTTTACATGAAGCCTCCGCCTCCTTGAGTTTCATTATTATCTCTGTTTTTTCTACGTAATGCTTTGTTTTTTCCACCTCCAAATCGGTAAGCAAATCCAATATATGCAGTTCTACTTTCCCAGTTAAACTGTCCTTCTCTAACAAAAGGGTCGGTAGAATCAAATTTGAAACGCATTCCTTTAAAAATATCATTCACTCTAAAGTTAATAGTTCCTTTTCCTTTCAATACTTTGTAGCTTGAGCCGAGATTAATCATACTCATACTTTTCCTGTTAAATTGGATGCCTTCTCTTGGTCCTCTATACATTGCAAATAATTGAAAATTCAACTTTTTTGAAGCCTTAAAACTATTACTTACACGCATATTAAAAGCATTTGCACGAACTTCTCTTCCTAATGATTGTTCTACTTGCGAGTAATAATCCATACTTGCATTTACACGCCACCATTTTGCCAACTTATAATTGCTAGATAGTTCAATTCCGTATCTATTGGTATTATCAAAATTCAAATAACTTAAAATAAGCGCCTCTTCATTTAAAGGATCTATAGACGATTGTCTAGAAATATCATCATTTACACGTCTAAAAAAAGTACCAAAAGTAATAGAACCTTTCTTTAAATCTCTTGTATAATTCACTTCAAATGAATTGGTAAATTGAGGTCTTAATTCAGGGTTTCCAACAGAAGTAACCAAAGGCGTACTCCATTGTCTAATTGGATTTACCTGTCGTATCGAAGGTCTATCAACTCTACGACTATAACTAAATTGCCATTGGTTTTTATCGGAAGGAGTATATGTGAAAAATGCCGAAGGATAGATACTGAAAATCTCATCTTCAATATTTTCCGTTGTATTGTCTATCAGTCTTGAAAATGTACCATTTATTTGATATTGCTCAATACGTGCTCCTAATTGCATTGATATTTTTTCAAATTTATGAGCGTAGTTTATATATCCCGAATAAATATCTCTATCATAATCAAAGCCAACATCTCCAATAGGTGTCGTTCCGCTTATGTTCCCAAAAGCATCATAGGTATAGTTGTGTTGATCGGATAGGTTTCTGTTTTCTGTTTTATCATTTCTAATTTCAAAACCGATTTCTAATTTTATATCTTCTGAAATCGGATTGGTATAATCTAAATTTATAAGTGTGTTACTTCTATCATTTGGAATGTCATTAAAATAATTATTTACATTATTTGAAGGGTCTATAAGATCACTAAAATTAGCATATTCCGAAGAGTAAGTATCTGTATAAGTTGCTTCAAATTCTATTTCGTGTCCTTCTTTTTCAAAAGTTCGCTTGTAGTTAAAATTATATGTTCCCGATTCGGTATCGGTAATTGCATCATTTGGAGCATCAATAAGTAAAACGCCACCTTCTGAAATTTCCGAACTTCCTTCAGCATCACGGTTCGACCTGTTTTGTGTTGTGTATAATGAAATGGTATTTTTGTCATTAATATAAATATCTGCACCAAATTTTAACAAATGTGAAGCGCTTTCGTTATTAAAAATAAAGGCTTGATTGTTTATAAAAGTTCCTGTATTTGCCACATTTCCAAAGTTATTTCGTTTACCAGCATTATAACCATAGTTCGTAAAAAAGTTTACTTTTCCAGTTTTATAATTCATGTTAATAGAACCATTAAAACGTGTATTAATTCCTTGTGTAACTCCAGTATTTATATTTCCGTTAAAACCTTGATTGGCATTTTTGTGTAAAATAATATTAATAATTCCACTCATTCCTTCAGGATTGTATTTTGCGGAAGGATTGGTAATCAGTTCTATTTGCTTAATAGATGTTGAAGGTATTTGTTGTAATAACTGTGCAGTACTTATGTTTGCAGGCTTTCCGTCTATTAAAACACGTACATTTTCATTCCCTCTAAGACTTAAGTTTCCTGTTTGAGAATCTACACTTACCGATTGTACGTTGTTCAATAATTCGGAAGCAGTTGTACCCGCAGAAGTTAAATCTTTACCAACATTAATTACTTTTCTATCAATTTTTTGGACAACTGTTGATGTTTCAGCAATAATTACAACTTCATCTAATTGAGAAGCATCAACGCTTAAACCGACTGTTCCTAAATCATGTTTAGATGATTTTCGAGAAAAAGAGATTTTTTTCACTTCCGTTTTATAACCTATAAATTGTATTTCTATCGTGTTTTCTCCTGTCGGAATTTGCTTAATTTCAAATAACCCTTTCTCATTGGTAATTCCTCCTGTAAGAATCGCATCTTTTGCGTCTTTAATTACAATGCTTACATAGGGTAACTCTTCTTGAGTAGATGCATCGACTACTTTTCCTGTTATTACTCCAATTTTAGGAGATTGTGCGAATAAAGAGATACTTATTGTAAGTATAAAAGTTGTTAGTATTTTTTTCATATGTTTAGATTTCATCTTTTGGATTTGCAAAAGTATGATGATATGACGACAAGTAAACTATAATGTTACGAACGTTAACATCACTTTAACATACCTTTAACAGAAGAGATAAATTTATTGAGAGTTTATAATTCGAAAGTTAACCCTTCGACTGCCAATTCAGTATTTAGAAAGATTTCTCGCGCTTCGGTTTTAAAAGGTTCAATGTCTTTATATCTACTAGAATAATGTCCGATAATTAACTTGCTAACATTGGCGAGTTTGGCAATTTTTGCGGCTTGTTTTGTTGTGCTGTGCTTTGTAGTTTTTGCAAGGTCTTTTTTATCGTTAAGGAATGTGGTTTCGTGGTATAATAAATCTACATTTTTGATAAATGGCACAATATTTTCTTTGTAGGAAGTATCACTACAAAATGCATAACTCAATGGTTTTGAAGGGTTGTGAGTTAAATTTTTATTTGGAATTGTTTCTCCATTTTCTAATGTATAATCTCTACCATTTTTTAAGTTTTGATAATCACAAATTTCAATTTCAGCGTGTTTTTTAATTGCTGATATATTTAATTTGCGTTCGCCAATCTTTTCTTTAAATAAAAATCCATTTGTATAAATTCTATGACTTAACGGAATTGTATAAATTTCAACCTTTTTATCTTCATAAATCAATTCGCTTTTGTCAGATGTAAGTTCATGAAATTCTATTGGATATCCAGCGAAAGACTGCGATAATCTAAGTTGTGTTACAATAAATTCTTTAATCCCTCTTGGACCATATACATGTAGTTTTGTGTCTCTATTTAGCAATCTAAATGTAGAGATTAAACCAATCAATCCAAAAACATGATCGCCATGTAAATGAGAGATAAAAATGTGTTTGATTTTAGAAAATTTTATTTTGTATTTTCTGAGTTGTACTTGTGTTCCTTCACCGCAATCAATCAAAAAATGGCGATTTTGTATTTCAAGAAGTTGTGATGTTGGATGTGCAGAAGTTCGAGGTGTAGCACTATGACACCCTAAAATTGTTAATTTTAGGCTCATCGAATTACGAGTCTTTTGGAAATAATTTCTTCGTCAGTTTGTATAGAGTAAATATAAATTCCTGAAACTAAACCATCTCTATAAAAAGGAATACTGTTATTTCCTTTTTTTGAGTTAAATCTATATGTGTAAACGGTTTTTCCAAGTAAATTTTTGACAATCAATAGCACTTTTTGATCTTTTTTATTATAAAAATAAATTTGAGTATAATCCGTAAAAGGGTTTGGAGATGAAGTTACTTTTAAAATCGTTTTTTGATTTACGGCATTTTTCTCTTGTGTTTGCTGAGCAAACGCAGATACATAAATAAAAAGTAATGTTATAAAAAGTATTTTTTTCATCAATAAATAATGTTTTTAAAAGCCCATTAAATCTCGCTCAATCGCATCCATTTCTAATGTGTCAAGAGCCTCAACCATTGTTGGAACAACACTTATTTCATCTGGTACATCATCAATCTCAATTCCTGATATTATTAATACAAATGATGTGCCGTTTTCACGTTTTTCGGTTGCTATATCCAAAAATAATAAAATTTCAGAAGCATTAATGTTAAAATTTTCAGAAAAATTAATAAGTACATGTTCGTTTTTTAGCTTTGCGATTTCTTTAGAAAGTGAATCGTAAAAATTACCCGTAGATTTTTCGGTTGGAGTTAGTATTGTGTATGCTTCTTTTTTATCTATTTGCATAATTATCTTTTTATTTGTTGTGCTAATAAATAAATAACTGCCATTCTAACAGCAACACCATTTTCAACTTGATTTAAGATGATTGATTGATCTGAATCTGCAACATCACTGGTGATTTCAACACCTCTATTTATTGGTCCTGGATGCATAATTACAATTTTCTTGCCAAGATTGTCTAAGATTTGTTTATTGATACCAAATAGCTGTGTGTATTCTCTTATAGATGGAAAATAACTCACATCCATTCGCTCGTGTTGCACTCTAAGAACATTAGCAACATCACACCATTCTAAGGCTTTTTTTAGATTGTTTTCAACTGTTACGCCTAAACTTGCAATGTGTTTTGGAATCAACGTAGTTGGTCCGCAAACTTTTATTGCTGCACCTTGTAGTTTGAGTGCAAAAATGTTTGAAAGAGCAACTCTTGAGTGTAAAATATCACCAATAATCACGACTTTTTTACCTTTTACACTACCCAATTTCTCTCTGATAGAGTAGGAGTCAAGTAAGGCTTGCGTTGGATGTTCATGTGTTCCGTCTCCTGCGTTAATTATCTTTGCATCAATGTGTTGTGATAAGAAAACTCCTGCGCCAACATTTGGATGACGCATCACAACAATATCAACTTTCATTGACAAAATATTGTTTACAGTATCAATAAGTGTTTCACCTTTTTTTACTGATGATTGGCTTGCAGAAAAGTTAATAATATCTGCTGAAAGTCTTTTTTCAGCCAATTCAAAAGAGAGTTTTGTGCGTGTACTGTTTTCAAAAAATAAATTAGCAATAGTAATATCTCTAAGCGAAGGTACTTTTTTAATTGGTCTATTGATAACTTCTTTAAAATGATCAGCAGTTTGAAAAATCAACTCAATATCTTCTCTTGTAAGATATTTTATTCCGAGTAAATGTTGCACGCTTAACTGACTCATTTTAATCGCTTTTTATTAAATAAATGACATCTTCTCCTTCTTGTTCTTTCCATTTTACAGCAACTTTTTCATTATTGATGACATCAATTTGCCGTCCTTTATAATTTGGTTGAATAGGTAAATGACGGCTAAATCTTCGATCAATAAGTACTAAAAGTTCAATTTTAGTAGGTCTTCCAAATGCTTGAATTGCTGATAATGCTGCGCGGATACTTCGTCCGGAATAAAGTACATCATCAATAAGTACAACGTTTTTATCTTCTATCGTAAAATCAATATTAGTTTTATTTGCTTCAAGAGGCTCATCTCTACGGCGAAAATCATCACGATAAAAAGTGATGTCTAAAGTTCCTGATTTGATACTCTTAATCGCATACTCATCTTTTAAGATTTGCGTCAATCTATCAGCAAGAAAAACTCCACGAGGTTGCAAGCCAATAAGTACGGTATTAGAAAAATCGTTGTAATTTTCGATTAGCTGACATGCCAATCGATGTAAAATTATATGAATTTCAGTTGAGTTAAGTAAAATTTTCTGATTCATAAGAGTTGCCAAACCTTGTTTGGAGTACAAATATACATATTGTTAATTAAATTGTTAAAAACAAATCCATTATTTATTTAAAAAAGAAACTTCTTACAGTACTTTTAAAATGTAGATTCAAGCCTATGCAACAAAACTTTAATAAGAATAATAAATTGTCTCTTTCGAAATTCGAATCGATGTTGAAGACCAACAATGTTTATTTTTTTGATGCGACAGAATTTGAAGGAATTATTCATTATTACTTAGATACTGGTCGTCAATCGTTGGCAGATAAGGCAATTAAACTTGGTTTAGAACAGCATCCATCTTCAATAAGTTTAAAATTATTACTTGCCGAACTTCATGTTTTTAATGATAATCTTGAAAGAGCAACTACAATTTTAAATGAAATAGAAGCAATTGAGCCTAACAATGAAGAGGTATATATTCAAAAAGCGAGTATTCTTTCTAAAAAAGATGATCATAAAGGAGCAATTGAGTATTTAAAAAAAGCGTTGATGTTTGCTTCAGAAGAGGCAGATGTTTTGGCGTTATTAGGAATGGAATACCTGTATTTAGATAATTTTGATAGCGCTCGTTTAAACTTTGCAAAATGTTTGGATGTAGATTTTGATGATTATTCGTCTTTATATAATGTTATTTATTGTTTTGAAATGCAAAATCAACATCAAGAAGCAATAAAGTATTTGAATGATTTTATTGATAAAGATCCATATTCAGAAGTTGCTTGGCATCAATTAGGAAGGCAATATTTTGTCTTAAAACAGTATAATGATGCTTTGAGAGCCTTTGATTATGCAGTTATTATTGATGAATATTTTGTTGGTGCATATCTTGAAAAAGCAAAAGCACTCGAAAAATTAAATAGAGAAGAAGAGGCAATTGAAAACTATCTTATCACTAATGAATTGGAAGATCCAACAGCATTTTCATATTATAGAATAGGCGAGTGCTATAGTAAAATGGAAAATAAAGATTTATCAGTTCAGTACTATAAAAAAACAGTAAAAGAAGATCCTTTATTAGACAAAGGCTGGCTTGCATTGACAAAGTTATATTATGACGATAAAAATTATCAAAAATCATTGTATTATATCAATAAAGCAATAGAAATTGACGATACAAATACGCTTTATTGGCGTATGTATTCTGAGATAAATTTGAAATTAAATTTATTTGAAGAAGCAGCAAACGGTTTTTATAATTGTATTGCTAATGGAGATGAAAACCTCGATATTTATATGGGTCTTTCAGATGTTTTAAACTTTATTGGCGAGTTTGATGATTCGTTATTAGTGATGTCTCAAGCCATAGAAATATATCCTCATCATGCAGAAGTTGAATATAGAATTGCGTGTTTGTGTTATGTTTTAGGGAAAAAATCTGATGGCGAAAAATTCTTACAAAAAGCCTTAAAGACAGACTATGAATACCACAGCGTTATGAAAGAAGTATTTCCTTCTGTTTTTGAAATAGACAGTGTTTGTGCTATAGTTTTGTCTTTTAAAAATTAATTTTTCCTTTAAAATTATTTGCGGTAAAACCCTTGTAGTTTCTTCATAAAGAAAATGTACATTTGTAGAACAACAATATACAGATGCAAAACAGAAATTTTTTAGATTACCTTATTATTACTTTAAAAGGAGCGGCTATGGGAGCAGCAGATGTAGTTCCAGGAGTTTCTGGAGGTACAATTGCTTTTATTTCAGGAATTTACGAAGAACTTTTAGAATCTATTGCTTCTATAAGTTTTGGTACCTTAAAATTGTTGAAAACAGATGGAATTAAAGCAGTTTGGAAACAAGTAAACGGCAATTTTTTAGCTTCTTTATTGCTTGGAGTACTTATTAGTGTAGTTTCATTGGCCAAATTAATCTTATGGTTACTCGAAAACCACCCAATATTAGTATGGTCTTTTTTCTTCGGATTGGTTTTGGCAAGCATCTTATATATAGGAAAACAAATCACAAAGTGGAATATTCCAACAGTTATTGTACTCCTTTTAGGAGCAATTTTAGCGTATTGGATTACAACATTAGAACCATTAGTAACCGATGATGCTTCGCCAATATATTTATTTTTTTCGGCAGCAATAGCAATTTGCGCTATGATTTTACCGGGAATTTCTGGTTCATTTATTTTAGTGATTTTAGGCGCATACAAGCCAGTTTTTGAGGCGATAAATAATAGAGACATTAAGTTATTAGCAATTATTGGCGCAGGAGTTGTTGTAGGTTTGTTAACTTTTTCACGACTAATAAAATGGCTTTTTAATCATTATAAGAATATGACATTGGCTGTTTTAACAGGATTTATTTTAGGCTCGTTAAATAAAATTTGGCCTTGGAAAGAAACATTAACTTGGCGTACCAATTCTCACGGAATTCAAGTGCCAGTTAATGAACAAAGTATTTCTCCTTTTTCATTTGATGGAGAAAGTCAATTAATGTTTGCAATTATTCTTGCAATCATAGGATTTTTAATGATTCTTGTTTTAGAGAAAATTGCTGTAAAAAATGAGTAAAGAACGCAACTTTATTGATAAATTATTATTGTTTCTGAAAGGGCTTTTGATGGGAGCAGCCAATAAAGTTCCAGGAGTTTCTGGAGGTACAGTTGCCTTTGTGCTTGATTTTTATGAAGAACTTATTTATTCCTTTCAAAAAATAAATGGAAAAGCTTTAAAATTACTTTTCAGCGGACGATTCAAATCTTTTTATCAATATATAAACGGACAATTTTTAATACTTGTAATGACTGGAAGCATGTTCAGTTTTTTTAGTATTTCTATTTTACTAGATTACTTCATTCGTAATTACGAACTCTATGTTTGGAGTGCTTTTTTCGGAATGATTTTGGGTTCTATTTATTATATATGCAAAGATTTTAAATGGACTAAAACAAGTGGAATTGTAACTGTAATAGGTGTAATTATTGGGGTTTCTATTAGTTTGATGAATCCAGCGAAAGAAAATGATAACCTTTGGTTTGTCTTTTTTTGCGGAATGGTTGGTGTTGCAGGAATGACACTTCCAGGACTTTCAGGCTCATTTATTCTCATACTTTTAGGAAATTATGTGTTACTTTTAGTAGATTCTGTAACGATGCTGTACAAAACAATAACAGATATTTTTTCTGGAAATTTTGATTTTTTAAAAGATGCTGTTCGTATGCGATATTTAAAAATTATTGCCACTTTTACGGGAGGTTCTGCTTTTGGACTGGTTTTTACTTCACATATTTTAGGCTATGTTTTAAAACGATGGAATCAAATTGTAACTGCTGTAATTATAGGATTTATAACAGGTTCTTTAGGGATTGTTTGGCCTTGGAAAAGAGAAGTTTATAAACTTGAAAACGGAATTATTTTACATGATATTAATGGTGATAAAGTGATTGAAAACTATCAAAGATATCTTCCTAATATAGCGATTTCTGAAACTTGGATTGCAATTGTTTTTATTTTATTTGGAATAGGATTGTTATTGTTTTTAGATCTTTATTCAAAGCGGAAAAATAAAATTTAGGATGACTGATAAAAAGAAATTTGGATTGATTGGTAAAAATATTTCGTACTCTTTTTCAAAAGGATATTTTCTCAATAAATTTAAAGAATTAAAGTTAGATAATTATTCATTTCGTAATTACGACTTGCCAGAAATTTCCGAATTCCCGTTTATAACATACCATAAAGAAGAAGAATTTGGAGGTTTTAATGTGACGATTCCTTATAAAGAATCAATAATTAAATATCTTTCAAGTCTTGATGATGATGCGCAGAAAATAGGAGCAGTAAACACCATTAAAATCACTAATGACAATCAATTAATTGGCTTTAATACAGATGTTTATGGTTTTGAAAACTCACTAAAACCATTGTTAAAATCACACCATAAAAAAGCCTTAATACTTGGTACAGGAGGCGCTTCAAAAGCCATTGCCTTTGTATTAGATAAATTAAATATCCATTTTCAATTTGTTTCTAGAAATCCAATTTCAGAGAATAGTATTTCTTATAAAAACATATCTAAAGAAACAATTGAAGAACATCAATTAATAATTAATTGTACGCCTTTGGGAACACACCCAAACATTCAAGATTGTCCTGACATTCCGTATGAATTTCTGACTGATAAGCATTTTTTGTATGATTTAAGCTATAATCCTTCAGAAACGGAGTTTTTGAAAAGAGGCAAAAAACAAGGCACAACTATCAAAAACGGATTAGAAATGCTTGAACTACAAGCAGAAAAATCTTGGAAAATCTGGAATTCTTAGTTTTTGTAAGTGATAGGATGACTTCAAGTCATCCTATCACTATAATAATAATCACTCCAACTCCCTAAAAAACTCTTCTAAAGTCATTTGATGCGCATCTAACACACGCAAAAAAGTACGAATGGTAAAGTTTGTGCCTTTTTCCATACGCCAATATTGTACACGTGGTATTTTATGTTCCCAAGCAAAAAACTCATGACTTCCATATCCTTTATCAATACGCAATTCTTTAATGTGCTTTGCTATTTTAATAATTCTCTCATCCATTATACAAATATCTTTGTATTCACCAAAACAGAAACATCATAAACAATGTACTTATATATGAGTTTCATATAAGAAATATTTTATATATTCGTATTTTAATCAGAATAGTCAAGGTTTCACTTTGAGTGAAGCCTTGACTAAAAAAATAAAAAAGACCTCACAGGTTTTACTTGTCCGCCTTTGGAGGAAAACCTGTGAGGTCTAACTAAAAAAAGTAAAACCTATGAAAACCCTAAAACAATTAGAGCGCTTACGGAAAATACACCAATATATAAAAGCCTCAAATGCTGGAACACCAAAAGAGTTTGCAAGTAAACTCAACATAAGTGAAAGCCAATTGTACAACGTATTGGAAGACCTGAAAATAAAAGGGTTTCCTATTGTGTATTCTCGTACAGAAAAAACCTATCTATATAATAATGAATGCGAATTAGAAATTCATTATTCTGTAGAACTACTCACAGCACAAGAAAAAATAAATATTGCAGGTGGAACTATAGAAAATTTCTTTACTCCAATGCAATTAGAGTGGACAGGTTTACATTCGCAGTATCAAAGCAATTAAAATGTGCACATTTTTAAGGTTTTGATAGGCATTGTGAATTTCAACGTCATTGCGAGCAAAGCGAAGCAATCTCATAAATATAAAGAGATTGCCACGGTTTTAAAAAAAACCTCGCAATGACACAAAAACTTTACAAGCCAAAAAACAAATTATTAAATTAAAATTTTTAACTTTATGAAAAATTTAGAAAATTACGGTGTTCAAGAAATGAATGCTATGGAAATTAGAAATACTGAAGGAGGATGGGTGTCAGAAGTTTTAAGGGGCCTTGCATATATAGCCGCTATCGCTGCAGCTGCTAATGATTTATGTGGTCAATGTATCACTGAAGCAATTGCTTCAAGTGATTCTAGTCTTGGAGGATCAAGACAATTTGAATGATAATACTTAGCATTACATCAAAATAAATTGATTGTAATTTATTTTGATGTATATTTAAACACTATGTTATGAAAATAAGAATTACCCTTTATATATTAATTATAATTATAAGTTTATCATATCTATTGAATATCGATTTTCCTTTAAGAAAATATTTTTTAATTTTATTTATTATTATTTCTTTATTCTTAGATTTTGCTCTCACTTATTTTAAAAAAAAATAACTCCTGCCTTTGTTGGTGTTTTTCACCAACAAAAATCAAACAATTTTAATCTGGATATAGGTATTAAAGTATGCTAGGATAGCATCTAAAACAAAACTCATAAAAGATGTTTCGTTTATGAAATAAATACTACATTAGCAATTCATTTAAAAATTGCTAAACCCTAAATGAAAAATATCTTTCCAAAAGAGATTATAGAAAATACTATTGAAGTACACCGTTTTAAACACTCCGTAAAGAGTAAAATCATTTACAGTATTTTACTCTTGAGTATTTTGAGTATTGGTGCTTCATTACCTTATGTGTCTTTAGATATTTACTCTTCATCTCAAGGTATTTTAAAATCAGAAAAAGAAAGAAATCAAATCACATCGCTGTATTCTGGTAGAATAGAAGCAATTACTATCAAAGAGAATGACTATGTAAAGAAAGGAGATACATTACTTGTTATTAATAATTCTGTTGGTAAAGAAAAACAAGACTTGCTTTTAAATCAGTTAGAAGAAACACGTTTATTTGTACATGATTTAAATTACTTGTCACGTAATAATTGGATTCGACAAGATTCGCTACAATCATTTTTATATCAAAAAGAGTATTTGCAATACTTACAAAAACTACGAGAATTACAAACACACTATACTAAAAATAAGCGAGATTTTATCCGTCAAGAAAAACTCTATAACAAAGATGTAATCGCAAGGGTAGAATATGAAGAAAGTAAATATAGTTATGATTTGGCAGTTGGTAATCTCAGCCATTTTAAGAAACAACAGCGCAATCAATGGCAATCTTCATTAATTCAACAGCGTAACAAAGCCGATGAATTAGAAAGTAGTTTGGCGCAAATGCAAGAAGAGCAAAATAATTATATTATTACAGCATCTATTACAGGTACAATACAGAGTTTAAAAGGTTTGGAAGTTGGAAATTTTATTGCTTCAGGCAGTCCTATTGCTGAAATTTCTCCTGATACCGATTTAATTGTAGAGTTTTATATAAAACCTTCAGATATTGGATTACTTAAAGAAAATAGTGCTGTTAAATTTCAAATAGATGCTTTTAACTACAATCAATGGGGAATGGCGACAGGAAAAATAGTGAGTATCAATAAAGATATTTCTATAATCAATAATGTGCCGCTATTTAGAGTGATTTGCTCTCTTGACCAAAAAGAATTACAACTAAAAAATGGTTTCAAAGGAAAATTTAAAAAAGGAATGACTTTAAACGCTCGTTTTTTTGTGGTCAATCGTACTGCATTTGAATTGCTATATGACAAGGTTGATGATTGGTTTAATCCGAGTAAATCAGTTGGCAGTATTCAGTAAACAGTTAAACACATCAACAATTAAACAATTTTATGGCAAAAACAACCCTAAAACAACACGACATTACAGACTGTGGAGCAACCTGTTTAGCATCTATAAGTGCACATTATAAATTAGAACTTCCGATTGCACGAATTCGACAATATGCAGGAACAGACAAAAAAGGCACCAATGTTTTAGGCTTGATTGAGGCAGCACAAAAATTGGGTTTTGAAGCCAAAGGTGTCCGTGGAGATTTAGAAAGTTTGTTTAAAATACCAAAACCTGCCATTGCACATGTTATTGTAAAAGAGCGTTTACAGCATTATGTAGTTATCTATAAAGTTGATAAGAAGTACATTACAATTATGGATCCAGGAACAGGAAAAATCCATAAAAAGACACACGTAGCGTTTAAAGAAGAATGGACAGGCGTGTTGGTTTTATTACTTCCAGATGAATCCTTTGAAAAAGGGAATGAAAAAGTATCTATTCTAAAACGTTTTTGGTTTTTACTAAAACCTCACAAGTTTGTATTGATTCAAGCATTGGTTGGTGCTATTATTTATACACTTCTTGGCTTGTCAACATCTATTTATATTCAGAAAATAACAGACCATGTATTGGTTGGCGGAAACACAAAACTACTCAACTTATTGAGTATTATTATGCTTGGTTTATTATTCATACAAGTGTTGATTGGTGTTTTTAAAGATATATTTCTCATCAAAACAGGACAACAGATTGATGCTCGACTTATTTTGGGCTACTACAAGCATTTACTAAAATTGCCACAACAATTTTTTGATACAATGCGTGTTGGAGAAATTATTTCAAGGATTAATGATGCTGTAAAAATCAGAGTATTTATCAATAGTACATCATTATCATTGACCGTAAATTTCTTTATCGTCATTTTTTCTTTTGCTCTGATGTTTAGTTATTATTGGAAATTGGCACTAATAATGTTAGCAATTATTCCAGTCTATATCCTTATTTATTGGATTACAAATAGATTGAACAAAAAAACAGAACGTAAAATAATGGAACGCTCTGCCGATTTAGAAAGTCAATTGGTAGAATCTTTGAATGCTGTTGGTACAATCAAGCGTTTTGGCTTGGAAGATTTTGCGAATATTAAAACGGAAACACGTTTTATTAGTTTGTTACATATTGGTTATACATCTGCAATGAATAGTATTTTTAGCGGAACGTCTTCTCAAACAGTATCTCGTTTTTTTACAATTATATTATTGTGGAGCGGAACTTATTTTGTGATAGATCAAGAGATTAGTCCAGGAGAATTGATGTCTTTTTATGCGATTATAGGATATTTTACAGGCCCAATTTCAAGTTTGATTGGTGCAAACAAGAGTATTCAAAACGCTCTAATTGCTGCTGATAGGTTATTTGAAATAATGGATTTAGAACGTGAGGAAACTGAAAATAAGTTTAAATTAACGGCTGATAAAATTGATGATATTTCGTTTAAAAATGTAAAATTCCGTTATGGAACGAGAGTTGAAGTGTTTAATGATTTTAATTTGACAATAAAAAAAGGAGAAATCACAGCAATTGTTGGTGAAAGTGGTTCTGGAAAATCAACTTTAATTTCTTTATTACAAAATATGTATCCATTGCAAAGCGGAAATATCAGTATTGGAGATATTGATTTAAAATACATCGAAAACAAAAGTTTGCGAGAGTTGGTAAGTGTTGTACCTCAAAAAATAGATTTATTTGCAGGAAATGTGATTGATAATATTGCTGTTGGAGATTTTTATCCAAATATGGAATTGATTTTATCAATTTGTAAAAGCATTGGTATTTTAGAGTTTATAGAAACACTCCCAAATAGTTTTAACACTTATTTAGGCGAGAACGGAGCAACACTTTCTGGCGGACAAAAACAGCGTATTGCTATTGCAAGAGCACTTTATAAGCAGCCTGAAATTTTAGTTTTAGATGAGGCAACATCTTCATTAGATAGTACTTCTGAAAATTACATTCAAAAAACAATACAGAATTTAAGAGCAAAAAGCAAAACTATTGTAATTATTGCACATCGTTTAAGCACTGTTATAAATGCAGATACAATTGTAGTTTTAGATAAAGGAAAAGTTCTAGAACAAGGAAATCACAAAGTGCTTTTTAATAAAAAAGGACATTATTATAATTTATGGAAACAACAAATGCCAGTTTTTGATGAGCAATAAATCTTGGAAAATCTGGAATTCTTAATTTCTGATAGTATCTACGCAACTTTTTAAGTATTTTTGTATCTATAAGTATAGATAAAACAATGATTGGAAATGTAAGTTTTTGTTTTGTTTATGACTAATTTTAAATGGATCCCTTAAACATTAATAAGATGTTAGATACAAATGATGGTAATCTTCAAGACCTTAATGAAGAAGTAGAAGCAACAAATACTGAAGTTGCTAAAAAAGAAACTCCAACAGCAACAGTTGAAGCGGCTTCGGTTTCTGATGAGAAATCAGAAATTAAAGTTGTAGAAGAGATTGAAGAAAAAATTGCTAAATCTTCTGAAAAAGTAGAAGAACACAAAGAAGATGAAATTCCTAATTATGAGGGAATGTCACTTGAAAAGCTTGTAGAGAGTTTTGATAAATTGTATAAAAACAATCCTATTCAAAAAATAAATAAGCAAGCAAATGCTATCAAAAACTCATTTGATGCTCAATTTTCAAAATTATTAGCAGAAAAGAAAGCAGCCTTTTTAGAAGAAGGTGGAGAAAGTATCAATTTTAGTTATTCCAATCCGTTGAAAAATCAATTCAATGGTTTGATTAAGGACTTTCGTGATACACGTACAAAATATTATAAAAATTTAGAATCTGAATTAAAAGACAATCTTGAATTGCGCTTGAGTGTTATTGAGCAATTAAAAGATTTGATTGAAAATGCGGAGCCAAAGACGATGTATAATAAGTTTCGTGATATTCAGGGAAGATGGAAGCAAATTGGACCCGTAGTAAGAGAACGATATAATGATACTTGGAAAACTTTTCATCATCATGTAGAGCGTTTTTATGATTTGCTACACATGAGTAATGATTTTAGAGAGTTGGACTTCAAACATAATTTGGAAGAAAAACTAAAGTTAATCATTCAAGTTGAAACGCTTTCAGAAAATGAAGATGTTAATTATGCGTTTAAACAATTGCAGATTATACATAAAAGATGGAAAGAAGAAATTGGACCTGTTGCTCGCGATTTTAGAGATGAGATTTGGGACAAGTTTAGCGCCGCAACAAAAAAAATACATGATAAACGACATGAAAACTTCAAGAAATTAAGAGGGAAATACGAAGAAAATATAGTTAAAAAATTAGAAATAATTGCAAAGATTGATGCTGTAGATACATCTAGAAATAGTAAGCATAGTGATTGGCAACAAAGTATAAAAGTGATTGAAGCTTTGCGAGAAAAATTCTTTAAAGCAGGTAATGTTCCAAAGTCAGAGAGTGATAAAATTTGGAATCAGTTTAAAGAAGCAACACGGAAGTTTAATCGAAATAAAAACTCTTTTTATAAGAATATTAAAGGTGTTCAACAAGAAAATCTTGATAAAAAGATGAAACTTGTTGAGAAAGCAGAATCTTTGAAAGATAGTGAAGATTGGAAAGAGGTAACTGAAGTGATGAAAAAAATCCAAGCAGATTGGAGGAAAATCGGGCATGTGCCAAGAAAATATTCTGATAAGATTTGGAACCAGTTTAAAGGTGCTTGCAATCACTATTTTGATAGATTTCATACGTATCAAAATGCTGGAAGTACTGAAGAGCAAGAAATTTTTGATAAGAAAAAATCATTGCTTGATATCATAAGCAAAGAAGTAGAAGCAAGCGGTAAAATTGACTTAGATAACGTCAAGAATTACATTAAGGACTGGCGTTCTTTAGGCAGAGTTCCTCATAGTATGCGCCATATTGAAGTTGAATTTTCAAAAGTAGTTGATCAACTTTTCTCTAATCTTTCTATTGATCATAAGCAAAAAGAGATGATAAAGTTTGAGAATCAAATGGAAGGTTTGTTGGCTCAAAATAATTTACGAAAATTAGATGGAGAACAAATATATATTAGAAAGAAAATTGATGAATCTTCTCGTGAAATTCAACAATTAGAAAATAATATGAGCTTCTTTGCTAATGCAAAAGCAGATAATCCGTTATTGAAAAATGTTGTCAAGAACTTAGAAAATCACAAAAATAATTTAGAGGTCTTTAAATCTAAATTGAGTTATTTGTCTAGTTTAGATTATTAGAAAGCATAAATTAATTCATAAAAAAACTCTCAGAAATGAGAGTTTTTTTATGAATTAATTTATGAGTTTGATTATTCAACTTAAGACCGTTGCAAGGTAAAAAAGTTACAATTTTTTACAAAAAAAATCATTTATTTTACTGATTATAAGTTAATTAAGTCGTATATTTGATTATGAAAATACACAAACAACCTACTTTAGCAGACAGTATTTGCGATTTACGTAAAAGAAAAATAAAAACAGTATTTTTCAGTCAAATTAACACCATTATAGATTGGGATACTATTTCAAAAATAATAGATG
>JAKITY010000010.1 GCA_021647835.1 Flavobacteriaceae bacterium
AAATATTGATTATCAATATAATATACGAAAAATAAATATGAAAAACAACAAATCAAAGTTCCGAATTACAACAATTTATAAGGATAAATTCGAGAAAATCAAAATAGTTTTAGATGCGTTTGCCCTGGGTTTTCTACCTAATTCTTTCTTAAGGATTTTATATAGTTCTAAAGCTTCTTGTATTATTTTTTCCAAATTTCAAATTTTCTCATATTACTATTCACAACTTGTTATATCAACACAAATATAGCCATTTATCCGTTCAGGCTTCAGGATAAAAGTATATCTAATGCTTTATCCACTTTAGATAACTCTCTATTAAAGTACTATCTAAAGGACTCTGATTTTATGTTTTTATGAAGCCGAAACATAATATTCTTTTTTGTACTTTAGCCTCTCTTATTTTTACAAAACATTTTTAAGTATTATTTATGGCAGACGACAAAGAAAAATCAGCAAAATTAAAAGCATTACAATTAACTTTAGATAAACTAGATAAAACCTACGGAAAAGGCTCAGTGATGAGACTTGGTGATGAAGTTATAGAAGATGTAGAAGCAATTCCATCAGGATCATTAGGATTAGATATAGCACTTGGTGTTGGCGGATATCCTCGAGGTAGAGTTATAGAAATTTACGGACCGGAATCATCAGGTAAAACAACCCTTACACTACATGCAATTGCTGAAGCTCAAAAAGCAGGAGGAATAGCTGCTTTTATAGATGCCGAGCACGCTTTTGATCGTTTTTATGCTAAAAATTTAGGTATTGACATAGATAATCTAATTATTTCTCAACCTGATCATGGCGAACAGGCATTAGAAATTACCGATAATTTAATACGTTCCGGTGCTGTAGATATTGTGGTTATTGATTCTGTTGCAGCCTTGACTCCTAAAGCTGAAATTGAAGGTGAAATGGGTGATTCAAAAATGGGATTACACGCACGTTTAATGTCTCAGGCATTACGTAAACTAACAGGTTCTATCAGTAAAACAAAATGTACTGTAATTTTTATCAATCAATTACGTGAAAAAATAGGTGTTATATTTGGCAACCCTGAAACTACTACAGGTGGTAATGCTTTAAAATTTTATGCTTCAATACGATTAGATATTAGAAGAAGAACTCAAATTAAAGATGGAGATAACGTTATAGGTAATATGACAAAAGTTAAAGTGGTTAAAAACAAAGTAGCCCCACCATTTAAAATAGCTGAGTTTGATATTATGTATGGAGAAGGAATCTCAAAAACTGGCGAAATATTAGACTTAGGTGTTGATTATGGAATCATTAAAAAAAGCGGTTCTTGGTTTAGTTATGGAGATACTAAATTAGGTCAAGGTAGAGATTCAGTTAAGTTATTAATAAAGGATAATCCGGAATTAGCTGACGAATTAGAAACAAAAATAATGGATGCTATTGACGAAAGTTAGTAGTAAATAATAAGAATAAAAAAAAGCGTCCTCAAAGAACGCTTTTTTTATGTTTTATAAATTCTTACTTATTTACAGTTTTAATATAATGACTTAAAGCCATTGACATTGATGGTGTCTCCTTAGTTGGAGCCGCAATATCAACGCGTAAACCAGCATCTTCAGCAGCTTTAACCGTAGTATTACCAAACACAGCTATACGTGTATCATTTTGTTCAAAATCAGGAAAATTTTCAAATAAAGATTGTATTCCTGAAGGGCTAAAAAACACTAAAATATCATAATAAACATTTTTTAAATCAGACAGATCACTAACTACTGTTTTAAATAAAACTGCCTTTTCCCATTTAATTTCTAAAGTATCTAATAATTCCGGTACACTTGATTTTAATTTATCGGAACATGGTAATAAGAATATTTCGGTCTTATGTTTTTTAATCAATTTTGTAAGATCTTGAAATGCTTTTTCACCAACATAGATCTTACGTTTTCTGTAAACCACATATTTTTGTAAATAATAAGCAACAGCTTCTGATTGGCAGAAATATTTCATAGAATCTGGAACCTTAAAACGCATTTCTTCAGCTAATCTAAAATAGTTATCAATAGCATTTCTACTGGTAAAAATAATAGCTGAAAAAGCTGAAAAATTAATTTTTTGATTCCTTACTTCTCTAGCAACTTCTCCTTCAACATGAATAAATGATCTGAAGTCGATTTTCACTTTTTGCTTTGCCGATAAGTCAAAATAAGGTGATTGCTTTGCAGGTGCGGGCTGAGAAACTAAAATAGTTTTTACTTTCATAAATCCTCTTTTTTACTCTTTAGTTAAACCTTTATTTAATAATTAGTTTATAAATTATAATAAAGGGGCTGATTTCAAGGGCGCAAAGGTACAAAATAAAATAAAACATTTTACTAAAAATTAATTTTTGATTGTTTTTGATTTGTAAAAAGTAGTAAAACAATAACAATAACACGGCTGTGATTATTAAAAACTGTGAAAAATAAACTGAATTAATATAAAAATTGATAATTAACAAGGGTAATATTAATAAACAGAAATTACCTAAATAACTTAATTTTGTAAAAGTAAAATATTGTTGTTCATTTCCTTTTTCAAATAAAAATGCCAATAAAAACCCTATTATTGACCTGATAATTATAAAAGAAAATATATATAAGAGAATTATTAAAAAAGACCCATTGTTATTAGTTGTCAAACCATTAAGATTTATTATAACATGTAACAAGAGCGAAGCAATCAATATAAAAATAAAGTAAAATATAATATTAAATGCATTTAATATTAAAGGTGTTGATTTAGAGTAATTATTAATATAACTATTATTATACAAAAGTGTTTGCAAACTTTTAAACCTTACAGGATGCTTTGTTTTATTATAAATAAGCAACCCTATTATTATCAATAGTATAATGGTAATCCAATCATTAGAAATCAATATGCGTTCAGTTGCTTCCCCCATTATTAATAATAATATTGTTTTTTATTTTATGAGTTATCCTCAGTGAATCTTAAGGTGAGTTCCAAAAATTCATTCACATCAAAATTTTCAGAGCTTTTTATAGACAATACAAATTTTTGAAACACTATTGAGATAATGTAAAAAAATTTGGAGCAGTATATGGAAAGCTCTGGAAACCCTCTAGGAACAAAGATAACAAATTCTACTTCTTTAATCCGCCTCAGGCGGATAGCTAAGGCTATTCCAAAAAAAATATGCCTTGCATTTCATTCATTCTTTTTGTTTTTTGAAAGAAATGAATTTTTGGAACTCTCCTTAACACAAAATTAGCATTATTTTATCTTACCTTTGCCAATCAAATAAAAATCAATGCAGGACGCTCTAATTATTATCCCTACATATAACGAAAAAGAAAATATAGAAAATATCATTAGAGCAATTTTTTCTCAAGAATCCCGAGATTTCGAGATTGATATATTAGTTGTAGATGATAATTCTCCGGATGGAACTGCGAAAATTGTTTCTAATTTACAGCAAGAATTTTCTGAAAAGTTATTTATTGAAAATCGTAAAGAAAAAACAGGTTTGGGCGCTGCTTATATTCATGGATTTAAATGGGCACTGGCTAAAAAATATGAGTATATCATTGAAATGGATGCCGATTTTTCTCATAACCCAAAAGATTTGATCAAATTATACAATGCTTGTGCAAAAGATGGTGCTGATGTTTCGGTAGGATCAAGATATAAAAATAATCAAGTAAATGTAGTTAATTGGGATATGAAACGCTTGTTACTATCTTATTTTGCTTCGAGATATGTGCGTTTTATAACCAGAATTCCTATACACGATACTACAGCAGGTTTTGTTTGTTATAAAAGAAAAGTACTTGAAACAATAAAATTTGATAAAATAAAATTTATTGGTTATGCTTTTCAGATAGAAATGAAATTTAAAGCCTGGAAACACGGATTTAATATTAAAGAAGTATCCGTAATTTTTACCGATAGAGTTTTAGGAAAATCAAAAATGGATGGTTCTATTATAAGCGAAGCTATTTTCGGAGTAATAAAAATGACATTAAAAGGATTACCTAAATAATGCTTAAAAAGTTTACGTCAGTTAGAGTGTCACGCTTAAAGCGTGATGTATCGAAAACAAGTAAATTTTTTAATACTATTCGCCTCTGGCGGATAACTCGAAGTGATAATATACCCAAACCATTTAGGTTTTCGGGAGTTTTGGCGAAAGTTATTTTTTTCTTTAAAAAGGCAAAAAGTTCAACCATAGCCTTTGTTACGGTTTTATTTTTTAACGCATTTAAAGGAAGAAAGAACGAGTCAAAAAACCGAAAGGCTGTGTGGTTTGGGTATATAACTCTTTCTGATATTTACATTAAAAATTAGTAAATGAAAATGATTCTAATCAAAAATGCACAAATTGTAAACGAAGGAAAGATCATTAATATTGATGTTTTGATTGAAGGTAAACTTATTGCTGAGGTAGGCGATTCTATAAAAAACATTCCTTCAGACATTCAGATTATAGATGCAAAAGGGAGGTATTTATTGCCCGGTATTATTGACGATCAGGTACATTTCAGAGAACCAGGGCTGACACATAAGGCGAACATTGCAACAGAAAGTAAAGCAGCAGTAGCAGGAGGTATTACTTCTTTTATTGAAATGCCTAATACTGTACCACAAGCCACCACTCAACAATTATTACAAGATAAGTTTGAAATAGCTTCAAAAACATCATACGCAAACTACTCTTTTATGTTTGGCGGTACCAATGACAATTTAGAAGAACTATTAAAAACAGATCCACAGAAAGTGGCTGCCATTAAATTATTTTTAGGCTCTTCAACAGGAAATATGCTGGTTGATAATGAAGAAACCCTCGAAAAAATATTTTCTTCTACCAAAATGCTCATTGCTGTGCACTGTGAAGACGAACATACTATTCGTGAGAATTTAGCAAAAGCAATTGCTAAATACGGAGATGATATTCCTATAGAAATGCACCCTAAGATCAGAAGTGAAGAAGCGTGTTATATATCATCTTCTAAAGCTATTGCTCTAGCAAAGAAAACAGGTGCAAGATTACATGTATTCCATCTGTCAACAGCTAAAGAAACGGCATTATTCAGCAATGATATTCCGTTAGAAGAAAAACAAATTACAGCTGAAGTTTGTATTCATCATTTATGTTTTAATGATAGCGATTATAAAGAAAAAGGAACTTTCATTAAATGGAATCCCGCTGTAAAAACAAAACAAGATCAAGAAGGTTTATGGAAGGCCTTATTAGACGACAGAATTGATGTTATTGCTACTGATCATGCGCCACATACTTTAGAAGAAAAAAAGCAAGTATACACAAAAGCACCAAGTGGCGGACCTTTAGTGCAACACGGACTGTTAGCTATGTTAGAAGCAGTATGTGATAAAAAAATAAGCCTTGAAAAAGTAGTTGAAAAAATGTGTCATAATCCGGCAAGGTTATTTCAAATAAAAAAAAGAGGCTTTATTAAAAAAGGCTATTATGCTGATCTGGTCTTGGTTGACATGAATACATCGCAACAAGTTACTAAAGAGAATGTTTTATATAAATGTGGCTGGTCTCCTTTTGAAGGCACTGTTTTTAACTCAGAAATTACGCATACTTTTGTAAATGGCAATTTGATATACAATAAAGGAGTTTTTGATACAGAAACAAAAGGAATGCAATTAACATTTAATAGGTAAGTAAATGAAAAGAAGAATTTATATCTTTTTGATGTTTACACTTGTACTGTCTTGTACAAGTAGAACCATTTATAAAAAACCTAAAAATTTGATTGAAAAAGAAAAAATGATAACTGTATGGACAGATATGTACATTGCAGCAGGAGCTAAATCTGTTAAGACAAAAACATTAAAAACAAAAATAAATTATGCTCCTTTAGTTTTAGATAAATATAAAATAGATAGTGTTCAGTTTAGTGAAAGTAATATCTATTATACTTCAAGAATTGATGAGTATGAAAAGATGTTTAAAGAAGTACAAAAACGACTTGAGAGTTTAAAAAAGGTTTATGAACCTGAGCCTAAAAAAGATTCTATACTACCTATCTTAGAGCGTATAGATTCATTAAAAACTAATAAAAAAGCACTAAAAAAGAAATTTAAGAATCAACCTATAGATCTTTCAGATAAAATTTACAAGTAGAAATAATTGTATCAGATAATGGTTCAAATTTATACCCAATACCCTCTATAATTTTTTTATTAGAATATCTATATTTATTGTTAGATGATTCAGCTGTTTGTTTAGTAATTAAAGATTTACTTCCTGTAATTTTTTGTATTAACCAACTTACTCTCCAAGCTATAGCACTTAGTATTTTGGTCGCTTTTATTGAAGGTCTTTTTTTTGATAATCCGTCTGCAATAGCGTAAAAAACATTTTTAAAAGAATCATTTTCACTAACCAATATATAACGTTCGTTCTTAATATTACTTTTCATCAAACTTATCATAATTGAAGCAATATCAACAACCCCTACGAATCCTGTAATACCTTCAGTATAAAATTTGAACCCGTTATACATATTGGTAAATAATTTACCGGATCCACCTTGCCAAAAACCGGGTCCTAAAATAAGTCCGGGATTAACAATTACAATAGCTACACCTTCTTGTGAGGCTCGCCAAACTTCAATTTCGGCACCATATTTTGTAATAGCATAACCATAATTATTCTGTTCAACATTCCATTCATTATCTTCAGTTATTTCATTATCGGTAAGAGGTTTTCCAACAGCAGCTATTGAGCTTACGAAACATAGTTTTTTAATGTTATTTTCAATACATAAATTCACAATATTAGCGGTGCCTTCAATATTTACTTTCCGCATATTTTTATAATCAGATGCATTAAAAGAAATCATTGCAGCACAATGATACACATGAGTTATATCTTCAAAAGCTTTTGTAAGAGAAGAAATATCAATAATGTCTGCTTCTATCCACTTGATGGTTGCAAATAGTTTAGGATCATTAGAATAGTATGTAAAAACATTTTTTACAGCATTCAAATCACTTGAATTTCTATGTATTGCAACAATACTTTCATTTTGTAATGCCAATTGATATAACAAATGCGAACCTACTAAACCTGTACCTCCGGTGACTAAAATCATGCGTCTAAAGTAAGTAAATTTTATTAGTTTTAGCCTTATTGTCAGTTCTGTAAAAGTCAGGTAATTCGAGAACAAATTTAGAAACTTAAATTACTAAGTTCTTGATACATTTATGTTTGTATAAGTCCTAAGTTTATGCAAATACTCGAAGTAACTATCTTCCAACTTCGAGCATCGGTCCTCTAGCCTAATAAAGATTTTTTAGTAGAAAAACCAATTTATTTATACCTCATTTTGAAATTAAGTTATGATAAGCATATCTTTGCGAAAATTATTATTCAATGAAGAAAAATTTTGTAGAAGAATTACGCTGGAGAGGACTCTTGCATAATATTATAGATGGTACAGAAGAACAACTTTCTAAAGAAGTTACTACTGCTTATATAGGCTTTGACCCTACTGCAGATTCTTTACATATAGGTAGTTTGGTGCAAATAATATTACTGATGCATTTTCAACAAGCAGGACATAAACCAATTGCATTGGTCGGTGGCGCTACAGGAATGATAGGAGATCCTTCAGAGAAATCTACAGAAAGAAATTTACTGGATGAAGCTACGCTCAATAAAAATATTGAAGGTATAAAAAATCAATTGGCACGTTTTTTAGATTTTTCGTCATCTTCAAAAAATACCGCTGAATTGGTCAATAATTATGATTGGATGAAAAACCTTTCATTTTTAGATTTTACAAGAGATATTGGTAAACATATTACTGTTAATTATATGATGGCTAAAGATTCTGTAAAGAATCGTATAAATGCAGAAGCTAAAGAAGGAATGAGCTTTACTGAGTTTACTTACCAATTAATTCAAGGCTATGATTTTTTACACCTGTATTCAAAAAACAATTGTAAACTTCAAATGGGTGGCTCAGATCAATGGGGCAATATAACTACCGGTACTGAATTGGTAAGACGCAAAGTTCAAGGAAAAGCCTATGCTATTACCTGCCCTTTAGTTACCAAAGCAGATGGCACAAAATTCGGCAAATCAGAAGGCGGTAATATTTGGTTAGATACCGAAAGGACATCACCTTATAAATTTTATCAGTATTGGTTAAATGCGTCTGATGCTGATGCAGAAAAATATATCAAGATCTTTACTTTTTTAGATGAAGAAACGGTTGAAAAACTGATAAAAGAACATCAAGAAGCGCCACATGTACGCTTATTACAAAAAACGGTGGCAAATGAAGTTACCAAAATGGTACATTCTAAAGAAGCATTGGATAACGCTATTAAAGCATCAAATATTTTATTTGGTAAGTCAACAGCTGATGATTTAAAAAGTTTAGATGAAAAAACATTTTTAGATGTTTTTGACGGCGTACCACAAGCTAAAATCTCTAGTAAAGACCTACAAGAAGGAATAGATATAGTTGAGGCTTTAAATGAAAAGTCAGGTTTTTTAAAATCGAACAGTGAGGCAAGAAGAGCTTTAAAAGAGAACTCAATTTCAGTCAATAAAGAAAAAGTAACCGAAGATTATAAATTAACTGAAGAGAATTTAATTAGCAATAAATATATTTTACTACAAAGAGGCAAAAAGAATTATTTTTTGTTAAAGATTAGGTAAGTTATTTTTTGAGTTGCGCTTATCGACCTGATTATGAGGTGGTTATTTAAAAGCATGTCTTTTTAGTTTTTAATCAATTTTTTAGAAATTATTTTCCCACTTTGCATATGAAATTTAATAATATACGTTCCGATTGATAAATCTGATACATTAACCTCATTTAGGGTTGTTTCTTTAATTAGTTGTCCTATTTGGTTATAGATTACTAATTTATGTAAAATATCATTTTTAGCTTCAAATGTAAAAGTATTAGTAGTTGGATTTGGCATTAATAAAAATGAACTACTTAAATTTTCATCATTAATTGATAAAGTTGAGTTAAATTCAACTGCTCCTATTTCAAAAGACCCTAATCTAATGGTAGAATTGAAGTCATCTATCACAATACTAGAAACAGAAGTAGTTCCGGCGTTAATTAATGGACTACTACTTGCAATGGTTAGTGGAAATAGTGATGATAGATCGATAGCTATTTGCGGGTCTGAAGTAATTGGATTTGAATCACCCGAATAAGGAGAAGCAGACCCTCCAAAATAAGAATTATTACCCACATCAGGAGTACTATTCCCTTGAGTAAAATCAACATAATTATCACTAATACCCGCTGCTTGAATAAATACATTGTTTTTTATTTCAGTAGTTAAGGAGAGACCACCTGTTACCTGAATTCCTTTACCTCTAGAATTAACCAAAGTATTATTAAAGAATTTAGCATGTCCATTATTATGATACATTGCTCCATACCACTCCTTGCCACAGCCAATTAATATATTATTATATACATACGCAGGTTCTGGTTCATTCGCTTCTCCAGCATCCCAAGAAAGATCATAGATTCCTATGCCACGACTTCTGTTGTCTACACCACCAGTAGCGGTTTCATCTTCACCACAAACAATAACATTGTGACGCCAATAATTTGATTTCATATAAACATCAGAAGCACATCTATTTGCCTGATGATTATCAACAAAATGAGGACCTCTACCAAAATAGTTGTCATAAGAGTAATTATATGCAATATCAGCACCTTCAATTTCTTGACATCCGGATATATAAATTGAATGGTCTAGCTTATTTAACGATCTTGCTCCATGCGTAGTATTCGCATAAATTTTCACTCCATCAGATCCTGTTTGAATAATTCCTTGTCCCGCAACAAATACTGTTGCACCAATGACATCATTTCCAATTATTCGGCTATGCCTGCCAACACTTATACCATTGCCTACTGCAGCAACTCTAAACTTTGAAATGGTATAATATCTAGCATCAATCTTTATGCCTTTATTAAAATTTGAGGTATCCCCATTGGTTATTCCGTCCATATAAGCATCTTCGTTTGGGTATCCAACGTAAGCAATGGGGTCTTGTATTGTGCCTGCTGGTTCAGTAGACCTGACCCAAATAGGTGATTTTCCTCCATTATAAGCATCATCATAGACACCATCTCTAAAATAAACCACATCTCCAGGCGTCATAGCGTCAACCATATTGTCAATTCCTGATTTTCCCCATGGATCTGTCATTGTTCCTGAACCCGTTCCATTTACATCGTCCACAAAAAAGATGGAAGAATTATTAATTCGAAAAGGAATAGTGTTTGAGGTAATGCCATTTACGGTTACTGAAATAGTACCATCTCCTGTCGACATAGAACTATCTAACTGAAAAGTAATTGTTTGCAAAAATGGCACAGGGTTATTATTCTTTCCCCAAGTATCTAAATAATCCAAATCTGATTGTAATTGAACACCATTTACTGTAATATAACTATTACTTCGTGTAGCACCAAAATAGCGTCCCCAAACGGTAACGACTGCACCTTTATTGGGTTCAGTACTACTCCAACCTGTTGCAGGAGCAGATATTAAATCTGAAAATAAAATAATTGGATCTTGTGCTAAGGCTGTAATACTTTGGGTTAAACAAATAACAAAAAGGAGTGTTTTAAAAAAGGGGTTCATATTCTTTATATTTATAGATTAATACTAGCAATTTAAGTTTACAAATCTCTTCTTCTGTTTTGGTTATTGAGTTTCAGAGTTTTGTTCTTAAATAGTTTGTAACGGTTTAAGATATGCTTGCGTTTTAATGAACTATATCGTTCGATAAGTTAAGTTTTTAAAATTTAAAAACTTAAGAATTATTTAAAAAAACATGTAACAAAAAAATATCTTAATCATATTTTGCATCAAACTTTCCGTTCCATTTATTTTGTACTTTTAGCACTTGTTCAATCACATCACGAGCACAGCCTTTTCCGCCTTTTTTTTGAGAAATATATTTTGAAATATTTTGAATTTCAGAAGCAGCATCTTTAGGACAACACGGTAAGCCAACCAATTTCATCACAGGATAATCAGGAATGTCATCTCCCATATAAAGCACATTCTCAGGATTTAAATTGTATCTTTTTAAGATTTCTTCATATTGCTCAATTTTATTATGTGCACCAAGATAAATATCGGTAATACCTAATTTACTTAAACGAGAACGCACACCTTCATTACTTCCGCCAGAAATAATACACACTTTAAAACCTGAATCTACAGCCGTTTTTAGTGCATAACCATCTTTAATATTCATTTGACGTACTAACTCACCGTTTTCAAAAACGTGTACAATTCCATCAGTTAAGACACCATCAACATCAAAAATAAAGGTTGTGATTTGTGGCATAATTTCTTTATAACTTTTTTCCATTATTTATGTGTATTTATAATTGATGCACTTAACAACTTGTATATTTCTTTCTGATTATCAGTAAGTAACGTTAAGTGTTTTTCAATGATTTCTGTGTCATTTCGCTTGGCAGGACCAGTTTGTGCTTCCTTTGGCGATAATTCGATAATCTTTTTTGCTGTTTCTTTAATTAATGGTTGCAAAATTTCAAACGGAACGTTATTTTGCATACAAATACTATTTCCTATTTCGTATAAATGATTCACAAAATTATTGACAAACACAGCGCTTAAGTGTAATTTCTCACGTTGTTTGGAGTCAATAATAAAAACTTCGTTTGATATTGCAGCCGCAAGCTTATCAAGAATAATTAATTGATTATTGGAATCTGATTCTATACAAATAGGAATATTCTTAAAACTAATACTTTTATCTTTACTAAATGTTTGTAATGGATAAAAAACACCTTTAAAAGAGTTACCTTTAAGTGAATTAAGAGGAATACTTCCTGAAGTATGAACAACTAATTTATCATTTAAATTTAATTTTTTCGAAAAATTTTCGATAGCATCATCAGTTATAGAAATAATATATACATCAGCATTCTTCAGGTTTTTGAGATTATCAGTAATTAAAGTTTTTTTCTTTAAGTGGTTGATGCTTTTAATGTTTCTACTATAAACTTGAGTAACATTAATAGCATCAGCCTTTAAAAAAGCTTGTGTTAAATGCGTTGCTAAATTTCCGCTACCAAGAATTACTACTGAAATCATAAAGCGAAGATACTCAATAAATATAATTCTTTTACCCTAAGCTTTCTTTTTTGTATTTTTGTATAAAAATTAAATAAATTAATATGAAAAGAACATTTATATTACTTTGTATAGCAATGAGTATTGTAAGTTGTAAAGGTGATAAGAAAGTAAACAAAGCAATGGCAGATTTGATGAGATCTAAATTGGCAGATAGCAAAGAGAATATTTATCAATTTTCGGTAAAAGATTTATCTGGAACTGATTTTAGTTTTGCAGACTTAAAAGGAAAGAAAATAATGATTGTCAATACAGCTTCAAAATGCGGATTAACTCCTCAGTACGAGCAATTACAGGAAATATACGAAACATATAAAGATCAAAACTTCATTATTGTTGGTTTTCCTGCAAATAATTTTATGAGCCAAGAACCTGGAACTGACTCTGAGATTGCAACTTTTTGTAAACAGAATTATGGTGTTACTTTCCCTATGATGAGTAAAATATCTGTAAAAGGTAAAGATATGCATAAAGTGTATAAGTTTTTAACTAAGAAAAGTAAAAATGGATTTGAAGACTCTAAAGTTTCTTGGAATTTTCAAAAATATTTATTGAACGAAAAAGGAAAACTTGTTAGAGTTGTTTCTCCAAAAACACTTCCAAACGACCCTTCAATTATTGATTGGATTAAAAATTAACATAAAAAAACCCGCAAAAGTATAAAATACTTCTGCGGATTATTGTCTTGATTAAAACCGATGTAAATAAACTCTACACTACCGTTGTTATTCCAGTACAATGGCATTTTGAATGCTCATAGTAGCCTTAATCCTTGGGGACGATATAAATTTAAAATCAACTAATGTTGGGATATTAGCGATTCTCTCATCAATGTTAGCATCAAATTGATTGTTGTTTAGCATTAATGTTACAAGATTATTTAAGTTTGCAATTTCTGATGGTACAGTACCTTCAAAAGAATTACTTGCTAATGAAAGTTCAGATAATTGGCTTAATTCACCAATTTCACTTGGAATCTCACCAACCATTTTATTATCATATATACTCAAAGTTTCTAATTGAGTAAGATTTTTAATTTCTGAAGGAATATTTCCTTCTAAATTATTGCTACTTAAGTGTAGTATTTTTAAGTTTTTTAAATTTCCAATGCTTACTGGAATTTCTCCATTTATTGCATTGTTAAATAGTGTCAATTCTTTTAAGTTCTCTAAATTTCCTATTTCTGTTGGAATAGCACCTTCAAGTCTATTCATAAATAAGATGATGCTTTCTAATGACTTCACATCACAAATAGAAATAGGGATTTCACCGTTTAACTGATTGAACGATAAGTTAAGTTCTTTCAAGTTAGCAATTTCCCCAATACTCGAAGGAATAACGCCTTCAACAGCATTCATGTGAATGTTTAAGACTTGTAAATTTGTTAACTCTCCTAAATTTTCAGGTAATTCCCCAGATAAATTATTGAAGCTTAAATCTAATTCAACAACATGATTGTTAATTACAGTAACACCATACCAGCTTTCTACAGGTTGAGTTAAATCCCATTTATTATTCCAATTCTCACCATTGGTAGAATTGTATAATGAAATCAATACATCTTTTTCAGATTTTGATACAGACGAAAAACAACTAATTGAAAATGCTAAAAATAGCGGAAGGATAAGTTTTAAAGTTTTCATCGTTGTGGGGTTTTAGGTTAAATGACTACTTAATACCCGACAAATGTAAAATAAAAATTGGATTGACCAAACATTTCTTCATTTTTTTTACCATTTATTTCATTTTTCGTGTATTTCATTGGTTTTTGAGGTAATAACTTTATGATAAGGATTTTCACTACTTTTGTATTAATGAAAAACATAAAATTAGACATACTTGCAATTGGCGCACATCCTGATGATGTTGAATTAGGTTGTGGAGCCACAATTGCTAAAGAAGTTTCACTTGGTAAGAAAGTAGGAATTCTTGATTTGACATGCGGAGAACTCGGAACTCGTGGTTCGGCAGAAATAAGAGATAAAGAAGCTGCAAATGCTGCAAAAATATTAAAAGTATCTGTTCGAGAAAATCTTGGGTTTGCAGATGGTTTTTTTACGAATGATAAAGAACATCAGTTAAAAATAATAAAGATTTTACGCAAATATCAACCAGAAATAGTATTGTGTAACGCGATAGAGGATAGGCATATTGATCATAGCAAAGGAAGTAAATTGGTTTCTGATGCTTGTTTTTTATCAGGATTAAGAAAGATAGAAACTCAGTTAGACGGAATTGATCAAGATGCTTGGCGACAAAAAAAAATATATCATTATATACAATGGAAAAACTTAGAGCCAGATTTTGTTGTTGATGTTACAGGATTTATTGATGTAAAATTGGATGCTGTAAAAGCATACACCTCACAGTTTTACGATCCAAATAGCAAAGAACCAATGTCACCAATCACTAGTAAAAATTTTATCGATAGTATAAAATATCGTGCGAAAGATTTGGGAAGAATTATTGGGACAGAGTTTGCAGAAGGCTTTACTGTAGAAAGATACGTGGCTGTCAAAAAACTAGACGATTTAATCTGATTTTTTTTAAAAGAAACACTTGTAAAAAATAAGAAATAGCGTATCTTTGCGCTCGCAAGTTGCAAATGGTGGTTGTAGCTCAGTTGGTTAGAGCATCGGTTTGTGGTACCGAGGGTCGTGGGTTCGAGCCCCATCTTCCACCCAAAAAGACAAAGCTTTTCATGAAATGAAAGGCTTTTTTTGTGGCTATAATTGGTATTGTTTATTTGAAATTGCTACTCCTGTAACGGTAAGGTTTATCTGCCTTTGCAGGAATAACATCGAATTTTTTAAAATCACTGAAACAAACTCATAAATCTCTCAATACTTAAACGTTTAAATAAATAAACAGTTGAACATTTTAAAGCCCCATCATTCGCTTGATAAGTGATAGTTTCTTCTCAGAATTCGGATAATATTTTAGGTTGGCCTCAAACAAATTCGATTTTTCTAAAATACTTTTATAATGTGTAAATGCTCTAAAACCATCTTCGCCGTGATATGAGCCCATTCCACTGTTTCCAACGCCTCCAAAACCTAAATAACCATTAGAAATGTGCATTACGGCTTCATTTACACAACCTCCGCCAAATGAAATTTCAGTTAAAATTTTATTTTTTGAAGTGTTACTTTTCGTGAAAATATAACAAGAAAGAGGTTTTGGTAGCGATTTTACTTTGCCAATCGCATCTTGAAAGTTTTCATAAGAAATTACAGGTAAAATAGGACCGAAAATTTCTTCTTCCATTATTGTATCATCAAATGAAATATCTGTCAGAATTGTAGGTTCAATATAACGTTTCTCAACATCGTAATTTCCGCCACAATAAATTTTGTCTTTAGGAATCATTTTAATTAGTCGCTCCGTATTTTTAGTATTGATAATTTGGACATAATTACCGTTATCGGTAGAAAAATGAGAGTTTTCAATTTCCGATGCAAGTAATTTTAAAAACTCTTTTTTTATTGATTGATGCACTAACAAATAATCTGGAGCGATGCAAGTTTGACCTGCATTTAAGAATTTTGCCCAAATCAATCGTTTTGCAGTCATTTTTAAATTGGCAGTTTCGGTGATGAAAGCAGGGCTTTTTCCACCTAATTCTAAGGTTACAGGAGTCAAGTTTTTTGCCGCTGCTTGATAGATAATTCTACCGACAGTTGTACTTCCTGTAAAGAAAATTTTGTCAAACTTTTCATTGAGTAAGGCTGTAGTTTCTGGTATTCCACCTTCTACAACTTTAAAATAATTTGAATTGAAATTATTGTTGATAATTTGTGCCATTACAGCACTTGTATTTGGAGAGATTTCACTTGGTTTCAATACAACTGTACAACCAGCAACCATTGCTGCAACAACAGGAGCAAAGGACAATTGGTACGGGTAATTCCATGCGCCAATAACCAAAGAAACGCCCAGAGGTTCAGGAATTACATAACTTTTTGCAGGAAGATTGACCAAATTAGTACGTTTCCTTTTTCTCTTTGCCCATTTTCCGACTTTCCTTTTTGCTTCCTTTATATCGCTGTAAACAAGTGCTAACTCTGTTGTGAAAGTTTCAAAAGACGATTTTTTAAAGTCTTTATAAATAGCATCATACAACAACTGTTCATTGTTTTTGATAGTATCAAATAACTTTTGAAGTTGCTCTTTTCTAAAACCGATGTCTTTGGTTGCATTGGTGTTGAAAAAATCTCTTTGTTGTTGGATGAGTTGGTGCATGACGTTTGTTAGAATATTGAAGCAAGTTACAGTTTTTCAGCCAAATACACACTCATATAACTCTCTTTACATTTCAATAATTCCTCAGGTGTTCCTTGAAAGAGTAGTTTTCCACCATTTTTTCCACCTTCTTTTCCGAGGTCTATGATATAATCGGCACATTTAATAAGTTCAATATTGTGTTCAATAACGATGATGGAATGTCCGTTTTTAATCAAAGCATTAAACGAAGCCAATAACTTTTTAATATCATGAAAATGAAGTCCAGTTGTAGGCTCATCAAAAATAAATAAAGATTTACTTTGACGTGTGCCTTTAACCAAAAATGAAGCCAATTTTATGCGTTGCGCTTCGCCTCCAGACAGCGTTGAAGAAGATTGTCCTAAAGTTACATAACCCAAGCCAACATCTTGTAATGGTTGTAGTTTTTTCGCAATTTTTGTTTCGTTATGCTTTTTAAAAAACGCAATAGCATCATCAATAGTAGCATTCAAAATATCATTGATGTTTTTAGTGTGAAATTGTACTTCAAGCACTTCTTTTTTAAATCGTTTTCCGTGGCACACATCACATTCTAAGTGAACGTCCGCCATAAATTGCATTTCAATCGTTACTTCGCCTTCGCCTTTACAAGTTTCACAGCGTCCGCCTTCTACATTAAATGAAAAATGTTTGGGTTTATAATTTCTGATAACGGATAGTTTTTGAGTAGAAAATAAACTACGAATATCATCATAAACCTTAATATAAGTTGCAGGATTTGAGCGACTGGAACGACCAATCGGATTTTGATTGATAAATTCTACATGCTCAATTTTATCAATATTTCCTTTTAACTCTGTAAACTGACCTGCTTTTTCTCCATAACCTGCAATTTCTTTTTGAAGCGATGGATATAAAATTTTGCTAACCAACGTACTTTTTCCACTTCCTGAAACTCCAGTAACAACAGTCAACGTATTTAACGGAAATTTCACATCAATATTCTTCAAATTGTTTTGTCTTGCGCCAATAATCTCAATAAATTTGGTTGCTTTTCGCCTTATTTTTGGAACTTCAATTTTTTGTGTTCCGTTTAAATAGTGTGCTGTAAGAGAATCAGATTTTAAAATTTCTTTAAAAGTACCTTCTGCAACAATTTCACCTCCAAAAGTTCCAGCTTCAGGACCAATATCAATAATCATATCAGCGGCTTTCATAATATCTTCATCGTGTTCTACAACAATGACGGTATTTCCTAAATCTCTAAGGTTTTTAAGCACTTTTATCAATTTTTCCGTATCTTTTGGATGCAGTCCAATACTTGGCTCATCTAAAATATACATCGAACCAACCAAACTACTTCCCAATGAAGTTGCCAAATTTATACGTTGACTTTCGCCTCCAGAAAGTGTATTGGAAGTTCTGTTTAAAGTCAAATAATTTAAACCAACATTGGTTAAAAATGCGAGTCGATTGTTAATTTCAGTAAGCAATCTTTTTGCAATGTTTTTATCATTTTCGGATAGTTTTATATTTTTAAAAAACAGCGATAATTCATCTAAAGGCAAATCGACCAATTCTGAAATGTTTTTACCGTTTACTTTGATATAATTCGTTTCTTTTCGCAATCTTTTTCCTTCGCAAGTGCCACATTTTGTTTTTCCACGATAGCGAGAAAGCATCACTCTGTATTGAATTTTATAACTTTTTGCTTCCAAATGCTTAAAGAATTGATGCAAACCTTCAAAATAGTCGTTTCCGTTCCAAAGAAGTGTTTTTTGTGCTTCGGTTAATTCAAAATACGGTTTATGAATGGGAAAATCAAACTTATAAGCAGTATTAATAAGGTTGTTTTTAAATTCTGAAAACGAATTGGATTTCCAAGGAACAACGGCATTTTCATAAATAGAAAGGCCTGTATTCGGAATGACTAAATCTCGGTCAATTCCTATGATATTTCCATAACCTTCGCAAGTTGGACATGCTCCATAAGGGTTGTTAAAACTAAATAAATGCGTATTTGGTTCTGGAAAAGAAACACCATCTAGTTCAAAAGAGTTGCTAAATGTTTTTAGTTCTTTTGTTGCTAAATTTTCAAGCGTACAAAAGCCTTTTCCTTCAAAAAAAGCAATTTGTATAGCGTCCGCCAATCGGTTGTAAAAATCCTCATTGTGAACAACTACAATTCTATCTACAACCAATTCAAAACTATCTTTAAACGGTTTTTTTGTTGCTGAAATTGTTTTTTCAAAATCTTCAATTCTAATGATTTCACTATCGTATTTTATTCTCGCATAACCTTGTTGTGCTAAAATGGATAGTGTTTTTGAAACACTTCTCTCTTTAGGAATATGAACGGTTGAAAGTAATAACAACTTTGTTTTTTCATCTATTTTCTTTACATAATTGATAACATCTGTAACGGTATCTTTTTTTACTTCAGCATTAGAAATAGGAGAGAAGGTACGTCCAATTCTTGCAAAGAGTAGTTTTAAATAATCATAAATTTCGGTAGAAGTTCCAACGGTTGATCTCGGATTTGTACTATTTACTTTTTGTTCAATAGCAATTGCAGGCGCAATACCTTTTATATAATCTACATTTGGTTTGTGCAATCTTCCTAAAAACTGACGTGCATACGAAGATAAACTCTCTACATAGCGTCTTTGACCTTCGGCATATAAGGTGTCAAATGCCAAACTCGATTTTCCAGAACCTGAAAGACCTGTAATAACCACCAATTTATGACGTGGAATTGCAACATCAATATTTTTTAAATTATGCAGTTTTGCACCTTTTATAAGAATGTATTCTTTTGGATTTAATGTTGCAATATTTTTGGTCATTATCAGTAGAAAAAATTGAATAGTTGCAAAGGTAAAATAAAGAAATCAGAATTGAATAGTTGCTTGGTAAATAACTTAAAAAAAATAATAAAAAGATAAATTTTATTGCCAATAATTTGGTTGTTAAATAAAAACTACTCATATTTGTCACTTACTTATAATACTTATACCCTATAATACACTATTACTTTTAATAATTTTAACGTTTAATTTAGGCAATTAGGTCTTCATTATTGTTTTTTTAAGTTTATAGTTATGGATAAATTAAAAGTATTAGACAGCACGCTAGTTTCAAACTACATCAATGGAGATGAGAAATGTTTTGAAATTCTTATCAAAAGGCACAAACAACGAGTTTACAATTTTATTTTTTCGAAAGTATTGAATAGAGATGTCGCAGAAGACGTTTTTCAAGATACATTTATTAAAGTGATAAATACTTTAAAAAGAGGAAAATATAACGAAGAAGGTAAGTTTTTACCTTGGGTTATGCGTATTGCTCATAATCTTGTAATTGATTATTTCAGAAAGAATAATCGTATGCCAAAATTTAGAAATACAGATGAGTTTGACATCTTTTCGGTACTAGGTGATGGAGAATTAAATGCTGAAAAACAATTGATTAAGGAGCAAGTAATGTCTGATGTGCGCCGTGTAATAGAGGAGTTACCAGATGACCAAAGAGAGGTGCTTATAATGCGTATGTATAGAGATATGAGTTTTAAAGAAATCTCAGAATCTACAGGTGTAAGTATCAATACAGCATTAGGTAGAATGCGTTATGCGCTTATCAATATGCGTAAATTAATAGAAAAACATAATATTATTTTAGTGAATTAACAATATAACTGTAAAAGTTCCGTTCTCATATTATTAATAACATTTTAATTTGGGGTTATATGATGAAACTTTACACAGAAAAGTCTTCTTTTAAGAAGCAACCAAAACAGGAAACAATTCAATTTTTACTCAACTATTCGAAGGCGCTGAAAATTATTAAAACTGAGAGTAAAAGATATATTGAGTTGCATTTGAATTAAAGAGAAAAAGACCAGCTTTATTTGTTTTGTTGGTCTTTTTTTATTTTAATGATTTCCGTCCAATTTTCTGAAAAATAATATCCTTTTCTATATTCCAGCCACGAGCAGGAGAATATTCTCGTCCGTAATAAATAATTTGTAAATGCAATTTGTTCCATATTTTTTTTGGAAACAGTCTTTTGGCATCTTTTTCAGTTTGAACTACGTTTTTTCCATTGCTTAAATTCCAACGATACATCAGTCTATGAATATGTGTATCTACAGGAAATGCAGGAATTCCAAAGGCTTGACTCATTACAACACTTGCCGTTTTATGTCCAACAGCAGGTAATTCTTCTAAATACTCGAAACTTTGAGGCACTTTTCCCTTGTGTTTATCAATCAAAATATGAGATAAACCGTAAATTCCTTTTGATTTCATTGGCGATAAACCACAAGGACGAATAATTGCTTTTATTTCTTCGACTGATAATTTTATCATATCATACGGATTATCAGCCTCTGCAAATAAAATAGGAGTAATGGTGTTTACTCTTGCATCGGTACATTGAGCAGAAAGTAATACTGCAATTAATAAAGTATAAGGGTCTTTATGATTTAGAGGAATAGGCGTTTTGGGATAGATTCTTTCTAAAGTATCGATAACAAATTGCACTTTTTCTTTTTTGGTCATTGTTTGATAAAAGGTTTGAGGTAAAGGGTAAAAGTTTAAGTTGTAAATATATGATTATTTTATAGTTTATATTTAAAAGATACTTTTACCTTTGAGTTTTTAATTTATACCTTATAAAAATGACAACACTAAAAATAGGTGATAAAGCACCAAACTTCAATTGTGAAGACCAAGACGGAAATACAATTCAACTAACTGATTATAAAGGTAAGAAACTGGTTTTGTTTTTCTATCCGAAGGCAAGTACTCCGGGATGTACGGTAGAAGCCTGTGATTTGAGAGATAATTATCAAACATTTGTAGCCAAAGGTTATGATGTTTTAGGCGTAAGTGCAGATTCTCAAAAAAGACAGTCAAACTTTAGAAATAAGCACGAATTTCCATATCCTTTATTGGCAGATGAAGCCAAAGAAGTGATTAATGCGTATGGAGTTTGGGGTCCAAAAAAGTTTATGGGAAAAGAATATAAAGGTATTCACAGAACTACTTTTGTGATTGATGAAAACGGAATTATTGAAGATATTATTACAAAGGTAAAAACGAAAGAACATACAAGTCAGATTTTGAAATAAGGCTTGTTAAAAATTCATACGATGACTTTGAG
Source organism: Flavobacteriaceae bacterium (assembly GCA_021647835.1). GTDB lineage: Bacteria > Bacteroidota > Bacteroidia > Flavobacteriales > Flavobacteriaceae > Urechidicola. The sequence continues at coordinate 21,571 of JAKITY010000010.1, forward strand.
TCATCGTATGAATAGTAGTTTACTCCAAATCTTCCAACTCGTCTAATTCTTCTAGTTCTTTAACAGCATCTTGTTCTGATTTCTTTGTTTTTTCAATAAACTGAATATCTTCTTCTACTTTGTTTTTAAAGAATAATTGTTTACTTGCCGAAATGATAATTGCCAATAAAGACAATATCACTACTATTCGTGCAAATGAAAAGCCAATATTCTGTTTTTTTGCTGCTGAATAGGCAATTAATCCCAATACAAGTCCAATAATTGCTGGGAAAATCGCTAAATTACTTATTGGTAAAAATGAGAATATCAAACCTAATATTGCTCCAATTAATCCTAAAATGGCGAATAATTTATTCATATTGATATGTTTTAGTTGATTATTTTGTAAAGTTACTCAATCTTATTTGAATTGTTCCAATCGGAATTGTTGCTTTTATAAGTGCAGGCAATCTATCATCATCTGCGGTAATCCAAATATATTTTCCGCCTTTTGCCTTTTCCAACCCTTTTCCATAGAAACCAACCGAAAGTTTATAACATTCTTTAGTTCCGTATTTACCAACTCTAATTGACTCTTTACCAAGATATTTAACTGATATTGTTTCTATTTGAGAATCTACAATTAGTTCTTTTGTAACTTTTTTTCCAATAGCGAAACTATCAAAATTTAAAGTTCTAATATTATAAATTGTAGATACAATATCTAATGTATTATAATGAATAGGAACATTAGTTTTAAAATCTTTTTTACCTTTTTTGTTTAATGTAGAAACCGCAATTTTAGATCTACGTTTAAACAAATATTTAATATGTTTTTTATAAGTTCCTTCTTCAATACTTCTTTTGAAAAGGGAAGGAATTAACGTTTCAGGATTCACATACGACTCATATAAATCACGCACTCTAAAGTAACTATCCCAACTTGAATAGGTTGATGCAGTGCATTTTAGTCTTAATAACTCACGTGTTTTTGTTTTAACTGTTGATGTAGTCATCTTCACTTCAGCAATATCAGTCATGATTCCTGACATTTTAAAAGATGCAATAAAAGTCAATTCTTCTCCGCTTTTTATATACTTATTTTCTACACTCGTTACTGACGAAGTAGAAAATGCTGAAATAATTATAAAAAGCCCTATAAATGCTATTTTTTTGTACATAATTTTTTGAGTTTGTTTAATAACGAATCAAATATTCAATAAGTATGCCATTATTATTAAATCTACGTCAATTCGAGTGATTTTTATGATTGAAATGAATAAAAATTGTATCGAGAATGACCTTTTTAATAATGGTTCTCGATACAATTCCGTTCGTTCCTCACGAAATCACTCGAACTGACGTTAAATTATGACTTGAGACTTGAATATACATATTTGTGTTTTAAAATTTCATATCCAATTTAAAATTTAAAACCCTTTGCGTCATATAATTTGGAATACCAAAAGAACGTTTTGAATATACATCACGAACCCAAGTATTGGTGATAGAATTTTGAATATCAAACATATTAAATAATTCAAGTCCAAAAGAAAATTCTTTAAAATTTTTCAACATCCCGTTGTTATATTGCTTATTAGCATCAACTATAACATAAGAAACACCAAGGTCTGCACGCTTGTAAGCATTTAATCTACTTTGAAATAGATAAGGATCAGCATACGAAGGTGAACCTCCAGGAACGCCTGTGTTAAAGACTAGATTTAAGTACATTTTTAAATTAGGAATCGTTGGTACATAATCTTGAAAAAGAATTGCCATTTTAAAGCGTTGATCAGTCGGACGTGCAATTTCACCTCTTCCATCTATATTTTCTTTGGTTGATAAGAATCCCATACTTACCCAACTTTCTGTTCCAGGAACAAACTCTCCGTTTAGACGTACATCAAAACCTGCTGCAAAAGCAGTCGCACTATTGTTTGCTGCATAGCGAATACGCACATTATCAACAGTATAAGGATTTACGTTTGTTAGATGCTTGTAATATGCTTCTGTAACCAACTTGAAAGGTCTGCCTGATATTTTGAAACTATAATCATTTCCTAACACAAAATGTATTGATTTTTGTGCTTTTACATTTGGTTGAACTTCGCCATTTGCATCACGTAATTCTTTATAAAACGGTGGCTGATAGTAAAAACCTGTTGAAAAACGAAACAACATATCCTTATCCCAATTTGGCTTGATAGCAAATTGACCTCTCGGACTCACAACAGTTTGACTTTTAGCATTTGTAATTCCATCTCCTTTTACACTCCAATTTTGTGCCCTTATACCAAGATTATACCATACTTCATGTTCATTCCATTCATCTTTTTTACTCCATTGTGCAAAACCAGAAATACGATTGATTTGGACATTGTTTTTGGCTCTTACACTTTGAAAAGGAACTATATCGCCTTCAAAAGGATCGTAAGGTTGATTGTTTGAAACATGATTTGGTGGCCTAACAGAAAACCCAACAGAATCAATAACTTCCCATTCTATAATTCGGTCTCTAATGTCTTCGTTCTGATATTTTAATCCGAAGTTAAAAATATTATCATCCTTTTTATAAGTTGCTTTTAGATTGATATTGCTAATCAAGGCGTCTAAATTATTTCTCGCATGATTTAATTGTGAGCCAATTCCTTCAGAAAATTCAACATCGCCAAACGTGTCTGAACCTAAATTAGAATCAACTTCTCCTAAATTATAAGAAGCCAAAATATCATAATGTTCTGCTTCTTGCGTATTATAACTTGAGGTTGTTAAACTCATTTGCAAGTCTTCATTTACTTGATAAGTCCCTTTTAAAGCACCAAAAAGCGTAGAATAACTATCTTTTTCTTGCCCGTCATAAAAAACAATCAATTCTAAAGGTTCTGCGATTGTACCAAATTTTGTGCGCCTTGTGATAGGAGTATAGTTGTATTTGTTTAGAGAAAAATTTCCTAAAAAATCAAGTTTAAATTTTTCATTTACATCATACGATAAGAATGTTTGAATATCTGAAAATTGAGGGTCATAATTTGTTTCAATATCCTTGCTATTTACTAATAACCCATTGTCTCTATGACGAATTCCAACAATAGCAGAGAGTTTGTCTTTAAATAATTTTCCCTCAACAGTTGCGCTTCCGCCAAGTAAACTCAAGCCGACATTTGCAGAAAATTTAGTTGGAGTTCTATATGTAATATCTAAAACTGATGACAATTTGTCGCCATATTTTGCTTGAAATCCACCTGCAGAAAAGTTTACATTCTGTGTCATATCAACGTTTACAAAACTCAATCCTTCTTGCTGACCAGAACGAACTAAAAAAGGACGATAAACTTCAATACCATTTACATATACGAGATTTTCATCAAAATTTCCTCCGCGAACATTGTATTGCGTACTCAATTCATTGTTGTTGTTAACGCCTGCAAACGTCATTAGTATATTTTCTACTCCTGAATTTGCTCCAGGAATTTTCTTAATTTTATTTATATCAACGGTAACAATTCCTTCTGCATCTTTTTTTCTATTTTTTACGATAACTTCAGAGATTTCATTTGTTTTCTGTTTCATTCGAGGAGAAAAACGCAATGTTTTTCCTTTGGGAATATCAAAAGTTTTTGAAAAGGTATTGAAAGAAACATGACTAAATGTGAGAGTTACTTTCTTATCTGCCGTAATAGTTGCAGTAAATTCCCCGTCTTTATTACTCGTTGTTCCTGTGTTTTCGTAGGTTATAGAAACGTTGTCAATAATATTACCATTTTCATCTTCTATTATTCCTTCAACAGTCGCTTTTTGAGCAAAAGCCGTATGCATAATAAGTATGAGTAGAATAGTTAGGCTAAATTTAGTTTTCAATGTTTAGTTTCTTTTTTTGATTACTTTTTTCTATAAAACGTTGTTTCAAGTATATTCGTATTTCCAACATTATCTTTTACAATAACTTTTAGTTGATGCTTTGTGTTAACCAATTTTCGGTCAGAAAAATTATATGTTAATGTTCCATGTTTTGGGCTGTATTCTAGTAATATCCATTGACCATCAATTTCTCCACGATATGATTTTATTCCTGATAAATCATCAGAAGTTTTTAAAACTAATTTCTTATAATTAGTCAGCCATTGTTCTTTTTTGAAGTTATGAATCCATAATTTAGGTTTCTTATTGTCAGTAAGTAAAGCGTATTTACCTAAACTTTTTGTTCGCGTGTAAAAAGTAGTTTCTTTTTTTACTGTATTGCTGTAAGAAGGATATCCTTTGCTGTTGTAACTTGCAATAAATAATTTCTTTTTTTCTTCGGATGTATAAGAACTCACATCAAAAGTTAATGTAAATTTAGAGTGCACAGGAACTGTCTTTTTTTCGTGAATTGATGCTTTGCCATCCTCAACATCAAAATCTAAATAAAAGTCGTTGTAAAAAGTATTTTTTGGAAATGCTACTGTAACTCCTTCTTTACTATATTTATTAAACTCAGTGGATTTGATAGGATATGGAGTTGTGTCATCTTCTCTAAATATTTTTATAGAATCAGTCTTTCCAACAATAGGAATTACTAATTTCTTCTGATTTCCTATAAAATCTTTAGCGATAATCTCAACATTATAGGTCAATCCATCTTCAATAGATAGATAACCATGATTTTTTACACCTTTATAGATACTCAATTTGTTTTTTGGTTCTACAAAACAGCGTTGCACACGTTGTTTTAATGTTGCATATCGCTCATAATCAATCAATAAATTGAGGTATTTAGATTCTGCAAATGAGAATTTTTCTAGAATATGTTTGTATTTTCTTTCACCATTTACGAGCATTTCTAAACTAATAATCCCATTTTTGTTGAGCGCGCCGTTTAAGCGATCAAAAACATTGACTCCAAAACCGATAGTTCCAGAGGCATAAACTTTATCAGCCAATAAATCTCCGTTTTTTGTTTGTTTAAAAGGTATTTGTAACGGAATATTTGATTGGTTTATCTGAGAAAAATCATCTAAAGGATACGCCATTAATACATTTATACTCGGTTTTTTATCATCTTTAACGGTAATTCCAAAGTACATAGGGTTTATAGGTCTTGAGTTTCCATCTCTTAATTCAAAATGCAAATGTGGCGCAACAAAACCTCCAGTACTTCCAGAATATGCAATTACTTCGCCTTTTTCTAATTGCAGCTCAGCGCTATTTGGATATAATTGAATTTCAAAACTCTCCTTTTTGTATTGATGCTTTTTAATATATGCTTCAATCTTATCGCTATATTTTTTTAAATGTGCATAAACGCTCGTATAACCATTAGGGTGCGTAACATATAATGCCTTTCCGTAGCCCCAATGATTGACTTTTATTCTCGACACATAACCATTGCCAACAGCAAAAATTTTAAAGCCTTCTTTTTGCTGTGTTTTAATATCTATACCTGAATGAAAGTGGTTGGAACGCAGTTCTCCAAAGGTTCCAGCCAAATACATTGGTATGTCTAACGGATTTTGAAAATAACCTGTCGGATACTTGTCTTGAGCATGAATAGTACTGAAAACTAAAATGAAAAGACTTAAAATACGGATGTTCAATTGTGTCATAATTTTTGCTAAAATAGTGATAATAAGTTTATGTAGCAATGACTAAATTAAATGCTTATTAATAAATGTTTTAACCAATTTTATGTCAAAAAACACTAAAAGAGTTGTTTTATTAGAATTAGTATGTTAAATTTGATGCATAGTTTTGAACTCTTGGATATAGATGAGTAAAATAACAGAAGTTACTAATTTACTGGAAGATAAACTCGAAACGCTTTTAGAAACATTTGTATTTTTAAAAGAAGAAAACGAGTTTTTACATCAAAAATTGGTCAATTTAGAGGCTCAATTATCCGAGAAAGAACAACAATTGGAAGAAAAAGATAAGAACTATCAATTGTTAAAAATAGCCAAAACTATTGAAGGCAGTAACGAAAACAAAAGAGAAACAAAACTCAAAATAAATGCTTTGATTCGCGATATTGATAAATGTATTGTTCAGTTAAGCGAATAAGTCCTTATAATTAGTATGAATGAAAAACTCAAAATTAAAATTTCTATTGGTGGCCGTGTATATCCATTGAGTATCAATAGCGCAACCGAAGAAGAAGGAATGCGTAAAGCAGCGAATAAAATTAATGCTTTGATAAATAAATTTGAGAAAAACTATGCTGTAAGTGATAAGCAAGATGTACTCGCAATGTGCGCATTACAATTTGCATCACAAGCAGAAATTCATGATATTAATAATGATGAAAATATAAAAAAAGCAACACAAAAATTGAATGTAATTAATACAAAAATTGATGCGCATTTAGAATAAAAAGTTCTTTAAAATAAACAATAATACTGCCTACATTAGTCATTGTTCGTCAAACTCAACAGGAATTAATTCTGAAGGATGAGTCATAATCGTTAAAGCAAGCCGTCTCGAACGGATCCTTGATCGGTTTGTTAGTCCTATTTATGTTTAAATTGGAGTTTGCAGAAACTTCACTAATGTAGGCTTTTTTTATACTTAAAAATTAACCAATGGAAGAAATGATAATGCCAATTATAATTGGCATAGTAATAGGTTTAGCAATAGGATTTATGATTGCAAAAATTCTTGAAAAAAAGAAAGCATCTGATACTATAAGACGTGCGAAAAAAAGCGCTACAGGAATACTAAAGTCTGCAAAAACAGATGCAGAAGCACTTAAAAAAGATAAACTTTTACAAGCAAAAGAAAAATTTATTGAACTAAAATCGGAACACGAAAAAGTAATTATTTCTCGTGAAAAGAAAATGAATGAAGTTGAAAAACGCTGGAGAGATAAAGAGTCGCAAGCTGGACAGGAGTTGAGTAAAAATCAAAAAATAAATAGTCAGTTAGAAAAGAAAATGGCTGATTTTGATTACAAACTTGAATTCATAGAGAAGAAAGAAAATGAACTTGAGAAAGTACATAAAAAACAAGTAGAGAACTTAGAAGTAATTTCTGGATTATCTGCAGATGATGCGAAAGAAGAACTCGTTAAATCACTTAAAGAAGAGGCGAAAACTGATGCAATGGCGTTTATTCAAGAAACACTTGAAGAAGCAAAATTAACTGCAGATCAAGATGCAAGAAAAGTTATTTTAAGCACTATACAACGCGTAGGAGTAGAGCAAACAGTTGAAAATTGTGTATCCGTTTTTAATCTTGAATCTGATGATGTGAAAGGTCGAATTATTGGTCGGGAAGGAAGGAATATTCGTGCAATTGAGGCAGCGACAGGTGTTGAGATTATTGTTGATGATACTCCTGAAGCAATTATTCTTTCTTGTTTTGATCCTGTTCGTAGAGAGATTGCACGACTATCATTACATAATTTAGTTACAGATGGTAGAATACATCCTGCAAGAATTGAAGAAGTTGTTAAAAAAACCGAAAAGAAAATTCAGCAAGAAATTGTTGAAGTTGGTAAACGAACTGTTATTGACTTAGGTATTCATGGTTTGCATCCAGAATTGATAAAAACCGTTGGTAGGATGAAGTTTCGTTCTTCTTACGGACAAAATTTATTACAACACTCACGTGAAGTTGCCAACCTTTGTGGATTGATGGCTGCTGAACTTGGCTTAAATGCAAAGGTTGCCAAAAGAGCAGGATTATTGCACGATATTGGTAAAGTGCCAGATACAGATAGCGAACTTCCACATGCATTATTAGGTATGGAATGGGCGCAAAAATACGGTGAAAAACCAGATGTTTGTAACGCCATTGGAGCGCATCATGATGAAATAGAAATGAAATCTATGATTGCACCAATTGTGCAAGTGTGTGATGCAATTTCAGGCGCAAGACCTGGAGCAAGACGTCAAGTATTAGATTCATATATACAGCGATTAAAAGATTTAGAAGAAGTTGCCTTCGGATTTTCAGGAGTTCAGAAAGCGTATGCTATACAAGCAGGAAGAGAGTTGCGTGTGATTGTAGAAAGTGAGAAAGTAACTGATTTAAAAGCAGCAGAATTGTCATTTAGTATTTCTCAAAAAATACAAAATGATATGACGTATCCAGGACAAGTACGTGTTACCGTAATTCGTGAAACTCGTGCTGTGAATATTGCAAAGTAAATTCCTATCTAAATCTTCTCAAAGGGAAGATTTTTTGAACTTATTATTGATAGTATGACTTAAAGTCATACTATCTTTTTTTGTTTACTTCCTCGGATGAAACTGCTCCATAACCTTTTGTAAATGGCTTTTATCCAAATGCATATAAATTTCAGTAGTTGTAATGCTTTCGTGCCCAAGCATCTGCTGTATGGCTCTTAAATCGGCTCCGTTCTCTAATAAATGCGTTGCAAATGAGTGCCTGAACGTATGTGGACTTATATTTTTTTGAATTCCAGATTTAATGGCTAGATCCTTAACGATCATAAAAATCATATTGCGAGTGAGTTGTTTTCCTCTTCGGTTTAAGAAAACAGTATCTTCATATCCTTTTTGTACGTTTATATGATTTCGAATATCATTGATATAAAAGGTAATATATTTTTGAGTTTGATGATTTATTGGTACAAAACGTTGTTTATCTCCTTTACCAATAACTCTAATAAAGCCTTCATCAAAAAATAAATCAGAAATTTGAAGTGTAATAAGTTCCGTAACACGCAATCCGCAACTATAAAGAGTTTCAAGGATTGTTCTGTTGCGTTCGCCTTGTGGTTTACTTAAATCAATAGATGAAATAATATTGTCAATATCTTCAATTGCCAAAGTGTCGGGAAGTTTACGTCCAATTTTTGGTGATTCTATTAAACCTGTTGGATTTGATGTTCTGTAGTTTTCAAAAATCAAATAATCAAAAAAACTTCGCAATCCTGAGATTAAACGTGCTTGCGAACGTGCATTTATTGATTTTGAAACATCGTAAATAAACTGTTGAACGGTGTTTTCGTCAATATTAATAGGAGAAACCACCAAAGAATTAGTTTCTAAAAACAAAAGCAATTTTTTAATATCGTGCACATAACTTTCCATAGAGTTTTTTGCCAAACCACGTTCTATCTTTAAATAGAGTTGATAGTCTTTTATTACTTGTTGCCATTTCATGTGGTAAAAATATAAAGAAATCTATTACTCAATAAACATCAGATTTACTTACAACCTTCATTGTAATATAATACAATATTAGCTATATCTTTTCTTCTAAAACCATCTAAACCAATTAATTTGACCAACTTATTGCAATCACTAAAATATTCTTTCATTTCAATGTTAATTTTTTTTGGAATCCTAAAAACAGTGTTGCTGTTATCATTTTTTTCTAGAAAATATCTAGTATTTGATGATTTCTTTTTCGTGAAATTGAGGTTAGAATTTTTATAAATATTTAAAACTCTATACAATTTGACTTCACCATTTACAATTAACTCCATTAATCTAGGTTTATCCTTGCCTTTTTCAGTTTTAAAGTATAAATAAATTAATTTATCAATCTTCTTAATGTATAAATTCAAATATTCTAAATCCATATAATTCACTTTCTTTTCTTTGCCTTTTTTATTTTCAGCATAGCGAATATAATCTCCAGTTACTTTTGCATAGCATTTGAGTTGAGTCCCATCTTTAAAAAAAAGTGTTGCTTTTTGTTTATTAATTTGAGAATAAAACTGTGAAGAATAAAATAAAAGGGCAATAAGTGCAGGTCAAACGCATTAAAAATCAAACAAAGATAATAGATAGTGGTTGTCCCAACCTGCAATTTTTCGTTTTCTTCTGATACTTTTCTTTTTTACACTAATTTTTTCATTAAGTAGAATTTTTAGTGAGAGTTTTAAAACAGATGAAAA
>JAKITY010000011.1 GCA_021647835.1 Flavobacteriaceae bacterium
TCGAATATCTTGGTCAAAAAATCCGTAATCCCTATGTCTTTTAAATCGCTTCATAATACTTTAAATATACTCAATATCAGTGAAATATAAACGTGTTTTGAAGATTGTTAGTTTTTAGAGATGCCCTGTAGTTAAAGTCTGTAATTTTTTATAGTTTTGCACAAAATTATTTAACACAAGAAATACTATGTTATCAGTATCAAATTTATCTGTACAATTCGGGAAAAGAATTTTGTTTGACGATGTAAACACACAGTTTACACAAGGAAATTGTTACGGAATTATCGGAGCAAATGGTTCAGGAAAATCTACCTTTTTAAAAATATTATCAGGAAAAATGGAAGCGACTTCAGGTCATGTACATCTTGAAACTGGTAAAAGAATGTCGGTTTTATCACAAGATCACTTTGCTTTTGATAAGTTTCCTGTGTTGGAAACTGTCATGATGGGAAACAAGCCATTATTTGATCTGAAAAAAGAATTGGATGCTATTTATGCAAAACCAGATTTTTCTGACGAAGATGGTATCAAAGCTGGAGATTTAGGAGAGAAGTTTGATGAAATGGGAGGCTGGACTGCAGAGAGCGATGCCGCAACAATGCTTTCATCGCTTGGTATCAAAGACGATATGCATTATACGTTGATGGGAGATTTAGATGGAAAATCAAAAGTGAGAGTGCTGATTGCACAAGCATTATTTGGTAAACCTGATGTGTTGATTATGGATGAGCCAACCAATGATTTAGATTATGAAACAATCGCTTGGTTAGAAAATTTCTTAGCAAATTTTGACAATACTGTTATTGTAGTTTCGCATGATAGACACTTTTTAGATGCTGTTTGCACACATATTTCTGATATTGATTATAGTAAAATAAATCACTATTCTGGTAACTATACATTTTGGTATGAGAGTAGTCAATTAGCAGCAAAACAACGCGCGCAACAGAATAAAAAAGCAGAAGATAAAAAGAAAGAATTGGAAGAGTTTATCCGCCGTTTTTCTGCGAATATGGCAAAATCAAAACAAGCAACAAGTCGTAAGAAGATGATTGAAAAGTTAAATGTTGCTGATATTAGACCATCAAGTCGTCGTTATCCTGCAATAATTTTTGAACGTGATAGAGAAGCAGGAGACCAAATACTAAACGTTGAAGGTTTGTCAAAATCGTTGGATGGAGAAGTGTTGTTTAAAGATATTCACTTTAATTTAAACAAAGGAGATAAAGTAGCCTTGATTTCAAAAAACTCTCGAGCAGTAACTGCTTTTTACGAAATTTTGAATAATAATGACAAAGCAGATTCAGGAAAATTTTCTTGGGGAGTTACAACTACACAATCATATTTGCCATTAGAAAATTCTGAGTTTTTTAAGAATGCCGAATTAGATTTGGTAGATTGGTTACGCCAATATGCGAAGACTGAAGAAGAACGTGAAGAAGTATATTTAAGAGGATTTTTAGGGAAAATGATTTTTAGTGGAGAAGAAGCCTTGAAAAAATGTAATGTACTTTCTGGAGGAGAAAAAGTGCGTTGTATGCTTTCTCGTATGATGATGACAAGAGCAAACATTTTGATGCTCGATGAACCAACAAATCACTTAGATTTAGAGTCTATACAAGCAATAAATAACTCGTTAAAAAGTTTTAAAGGAACAGTTTTACTCTCTACACATGATCATGAGTTTTCGCAAACCGTTGCAAATAGAATTATTGAAATCACACCAAACGGAGTGATTGATAGACTTTCTACTTTTGATGATTACTTGAGCAGCTCTAAGATAAAGGAATTGAGAAATAAAATGTATTCTTAAATTAAAATTATGAGATTATTACTTTTACCACTGTTCTTGATATTAATTACATCAACTGTATTTGCGCAAGACTCGAAAGAGACAACTAATCATGAGCATTATAAAAACGAAATTGGAATTGCAATTTCACCTGTATATTTTGTCAAAGAAAATGTACTTACCTATGCAATGCATATTGATTATGTGTATAGTATTCCAAATACAAAATTTGGCCTAGGGGTTAGTTTTGAAAGAATTTTTCAAGCGCCAAAACACACTACTTTTGGGCTTGTAATCGCATATAGACCTATCGAAAAATTGAGTTTTACAGTATCTCCAGGAGTTGCTTTTGAAGATGGTGATTCTGCCTCATTATTTGCAATGCACGTAGAAACAATTTATGGATTTGAATTAGGAAAACTTCATATTGGGCCAGCACTTGCATTTGCATACGATCCAAATGATTACCATATAAGTTTAGGAGTTCATATAGGATATGGATTTTAATTTCTGTTTCTAAAATTTTCTCTACGGTTTTTTAATTGCTCTAATATTTTTCTATTAAAATCTTGCTCTGCACTATATAGTTTTAATATCTTTTTTGCAGGCAAAATAGATTTCAGACTTTCATACATTTTAATTTCCTCGTCTTTAATCGTAGTTTCAATAGTTATAAGTTGATTTAGAATAGTTTCTGCTCTAGTATTGGTCATTTTATCGATACCGCCATTCTTACGAATGCACATACGAAGTTTCCTGTTTTCTATGCGTAAACCATGTATTTTATCTTGATGCTCATTATAAACAGGCCAAAAACTTTGCGCTTCTTTTGAAGTCAACTCTAATTTTTGAGTAATAAAACCAATTTTAAGAGATTTTATCTTGTCTTGTTTATCATTCTGCGCGTATGTTTTTGTACTGATAAAAAGAGTCAGTAAAAAAACAGAGAGTAATAAATGTTTCATTTTTAGTATTTTAATTGGTTAAGATGAGTGATTGAATGTCAATATCTTCTAAATATTCCACTAAATTATCATCACTATATTGTTGGTTTAGTTCTAAATCTTCAAAATCTACATCTTGATAAACAGTAGTGATTTCATAAGAATCTAACTCTAAACTTCCATCTTCAATCCAGCTTTCAATTTCTGATATTTCCATAGAAGCAAATAAATCTGTATTGTCATTATTACTGTTTAGTAACTGCAATGTTACAAATAACAATAATGATGCCGCGGCAGCAATCGGAAGAAACGTTTTTGTAAATCGAGTTTTAAAATCGATAACTTTAGTTTCGGTATGTAATTTTTTAAAGACATTGTCTTCAACGGTATCAAAATAACCTTTAGGAATTGAAAAGGCTGTTTCTTTTTCTTCTGATTTTATGTTGTCAAAAACACGATCTTCAATAGTCAAAAAATAGTTGTCTGGAGTTTTAAAAGGATTTTCTTTATCTAATTTTTCGTCAGAAAGTTTTAAAAACACAGCATCTTCTAAAGTTCCAAAATAATTGGTTGGAATTGAAAAACCACTTTTGAGTTGTTGTAACTCATATAGTTTTGGTGCAATATTTTTAAACTTTTCTTGTGTCATTTTATAAGACTCTTTTTTAGGTCTATGGTTTAATGAGATGTAATAATCCGTTCTATTTTTTTTACGGCATGAAAATATGATGCTTTTAATGCTCCAACACTTGTTTCTAATATTTCTGACATTTCTGAGTATTTTATTTTATCAAAATACTTCATATTAAAAACCAATTGTTGTTTTTGTGGTAATGTTGCAATGGCTTGTTGTAATATCAATTGAATTTCAGAACCGTTAAAATGCACATCATCTTGTAGCGTAGTTGCAAGATTTTGATGAAACTCGGTAATGTCAATATTTTTTTCTTTTGCTCTTTTATTGATAAACGTAATAGATTCATTGGTTGCAATACGATACATCCAAGAGTAAATTTTGCTATCTTCATTAAAGTTTTTGATACTTCTATAAACTTTTATAAAAGTGTTTTGAAGTACATCGTCAGCATCAGCATGCGAAATAACAATCTTTCGAATATGCCAATATAAACGTTCTTTGTATTGATTCATCAAGACACGAAACGCTTGTTCTTGTGTTGTTGGATTTTTAAGTTGTTGTACTAAAGTTTGTTCGTCCACCAAAAGGAGTTTTGTGTTTAGACATCAAAAAGTACAAAAGGTTTAATGTTAAATTGGTATAAATAAATTTATTTTTGATGTTTTCTTTTTGAATACCCAAATAAGCGCTCTTCTTGTATGATTTCTGAAATACCTTCTGGAAGCATTTCCTGCCAACCTTCTTCACCATCATTAATCATTTTATGAACTTTACGAGAGAAAATATTTAATATTGTTTTATCATAATTTTCAATATCAATCACTTTTCCGTTGTATTTAAAGAACTTGTACAATTCTTTCATTCTTGGGTGTACCTTTAAATTCTCACTATTTATAACTTCGCCAGTCTTCTCATCAATAAGAGGATACAAATATATTTTCAAATCTTTAAAGAATAACTTACCAAATGCTTCTAAAATTCCTCCACTTAAATTACGATAGTATTTTTCATCAAATATTTGCACTAAATTATAAACTCCCATCGCAAGTCCCATTCTTTCTTTGGTAAATTCTGAGAAGTATTCTACTAATTTGTAGTATTCCGAAAAGTTGGTAATCATTACATTTTGACCAAGAGAACATAGTAATTCTGCTCTGTCTAAGAAATCACGTTCATTTATTTCTCCATCTGCAGAAAGGTTTGAAAGTGTAATTTCAAAAATAATTTTCGTTTTTTCTCGTTTCACTCTTTTTTCAGCATAAAAAAGTTCAGTCGCATTTTTATAAATATCCATATTTACCTTCGTTACAGGTCTAAAACTTCCGCGAAGTGTCAAAATATTCTTTTTATAGAGTTGTTGTGCTGGTAATAAATTGTTTCCGTCAGGACCAAACATCACGGCATTTGTCATCTCATTTTTTACTAACTGTAAACTCATCAAACGATTGTCAACATAAGTAAAACGAGGACCAGAGAAATTAATCATATCAATTTCTATCTGATCTTTATTAAGGTTGTCATAAAAAGAGGCCAATAAATCTTTTGGACTATCGTGTATATAAAACCCACCATAAATCAGATTTACACCAAGAACTCCTAAAGTTTCTTGTTGTAATTTAGCATCATTTTCTTTAAAACGAATATGCATTATGATTTCGTTATAATCTTCAAGAGGATCTAATTGAAATTTAAATCCAATCCAACCGTGACCTTTAAATTTTTTAGCAAAATCAATAGTTGCAACAGTATTTGCATAGGAAAAGAATAGTTTTTCAGGATGTTTTTTACGACTCAAACGATCTTCAAGAAGGTGAATTTCGTGATCTAACATTGTTTTTAAACGAGATTCTGTTACATACCTACGATCATCTTCAATGCCATAAATAGCATCAGAAAAGTCTTTGTCATACGCGCTCATTGCTTTTACAATAGTTCCTGAAGCGCCTCCTGCTCTAAAGAAATTACGTGCAGTTTCTTGACCTGCGCCAATTTCTGAAAAAGTACCGTAAATATTTTCATTTAAGTTTATTCGTAATGCTTTCCTTTTACTCGAAGGAACGCTTGATAAGTTTTTATCACCTTTAGATACTGAAGACATCTTGCATATTTTTTGTTATACAAAAATAACAAATTCTACTATTTCAAATAACTTTTTAGCGTTAAATTTGTGGAAAATAATGAGTAACTTAAAGATAACTTTTTTAGGTACAGGAACATCACAAGGAATTCCAGTAATTAATAGTACGCATCCTGTTTGTTTATCAACCGATAAACGAGATAAACGATTGCGTGTTTCTGTTTTGGTAGAATGGCGTAATTACACCTATGTTATTGATTGCGGACCAGATTTTCGCTATCAAATGTTACGTGCAAATGTAAATCGTATTGATGGAATCTTATTTACTCATGAGCATTCGGACCATATCTTAGGCTTGGATGACATTCGTCCGTTTTCTTTTCAGTTAGGAAAAGTGCCAATTTATGCACAGCAACGTGTTTTGGATAGTTTAAAAGAGCGTTTTGCTTATGTTTTTGATGAAGAAAATAAATATCCTGGTGCGCCAAGTGTTCAGCAGAATAGAGTTGGAGACGAGTCATTTAAGTTGCAGAATATTAATGTTATTCCTATAAAAATTAAACACGGAAATTTGCCAATTCTCGGCTATCGCTTTAATGATTTTGCTTATTTGACTGATGTTAAAGAAATCAAATCATTAGAAATGAAAAAATTAAAAGGCTTGAAAGTATTGGTGATTAGTGCTTTGAGAAACGAAAGTCATCATTCACATTTAAGTTTAAATGAGGCGCTGGAAATCATAGATGAGTTAAAACCTGAACGTGCATATTTGACGCATATAAGCCATAAACTCGGTTTTCATGCCGAAGTTCAAGAAAAGTTACCTAAAAATGTGTTTTTAGCGTACGATGAATTGGTTGTTGAGGTGTAAACTATAATCTTTCTTCAATCCATTTTTTAAAATCATAGAAATTTTGTGGTGCAACTCCATGACCAACCATATATTCTTGATAGGAATTTTTTATTCCTAATTTATCTAAAAAAGGCGAAGCATTTTGTGCCCATTCTACAGGAATTACCTGATCTTGACTTCCGTGAGAGATGAAAAAATCTAAGCTTTTATAATCGTCAGGATTTAATTTTTCTGGTAATAATTCTTGATTGATATAGCCACTTAAAGCAATAACATGTTGTATTTTCTTTGGATAATTTAACGCAATACTATAACTCAAAATTGTTCCTTGACTGAATCCTAATAGAAACACTTTACTTGTGTTTATTTGGTATTCTTCAATGATTTCATCAATAAACACATTGATTTTTTCACGGGATTCTTTTGCTTCATCTATATCAGAAAACTTACCATTTGTTGTGTCAAAATGTATAGTGTACCAAGAATAAGACCCAAAACCCATAGTTTGAGGTGCACGAGCACTGATGATTAATAATTCGTTTGGAAGTTCAGATGCAAATGAAAATAAATCTTGTTCATTACTTCCATAACCGTGTAAAAGTAGAAGTAAAGGAGGGTTTTTAGTCGGTATTTTTGGTTGACGAATTAAATATTCGAGCGAAAGTTTTTTTTGCATTGAGAAAAATAATTGTTGGTATTAATAAAATTACGTCAGTTCGAGTGATTTTTATGACTGAAAAGAATAAAAATTGTATCGAGAATAGATTTTTTAATTGTTCTCGACACAAAATTCTTGTCAGAATTTCACTCGAACAGACGTATTGTTTGATTTTGATACTTCGAAAAGTTATTTAAATACTTTTAAACCAATCTTGAAAAGCGTCTCCAAGAAGTGGAATTCTTTTTTCTTCGCCTTGTACTGCACCAATAAATCCAATAATCCAAAGGACAAATAATCCAACTGTAATAATTATTGAAATCATTCCTAATCCCAACATTTTTCCAAGAATATAACTGTTAACTAATGATAATAGACTTAAACCAAGCATTTGCCTGATGTGAAAAGAAGCGAAAGAATTTTTTGTGCTATTATTCATAAAAAAAGCAATTATAGTTCCAATTATAGTAATATAACTAATAATTGCTGTTGTTTTACCTTCGTTTACTGTTGTGTTTTCCATTTTTTTGTAGATTTTAAGTTGATACTGTAAATATAGTGATAATTAATTGAGTATTAATTTATTTTTGGCGAATATACCATAGACTTTACCATTTATTTCTTTGTTTAGAAATATCGAATTTTTTGATGTGGAAATAATATTTTTTTCTGTAAAAATACCTTTTACATCAGGATTAAAGAACGTAATATCTGCTTTTTCGCCTTCTTTTATTATTGATGAGCCTAATCCAAATCGCTTGCGAGGATTTTTCGATAAACATTGTATAAGTTGCTCTAAATCAACTGTTTTGTTCAGAATTCCAAATAAACTTTCTAACCCTATTGTGCCAAATTTAGCATTACTATATTCAACTTTCTTATGCTCAATATTAATAGGATTGTGATCGCTCGTAATCATATCTATCGTTCCATTTTCAACACCTTTTATCAATGCGCTCACATCTTTTTTAGCGCGAAGAGGCGGCGTAACCTTGGTGTTTGCGTTAAAGCCAAACAACTCATCATCAGTAAGAGATAAGTGATGCGCAGAAACACTACAACTTACATCTAATCCTTTCTTTTTTGCCTCTTTTATTAGTTTCGCTGATTTTGCTGTTGAAATTGTTGGAATATGTAGTTTTCCGCCAGAATATTCTAATAAAAATAAATCTCTTACAATTTGTAATTCTTCTGCTAAATTAGGAACTCCTTTTAGTCCTAGTTTTGTGCTGTTTTCACCTTCATTTGCAAGCCCATCTCTTGAAATCGAATTGTCTTGAGGAAAACTCAACACTAAACCATCAAAATTTTGAGCATATTGTATCGCTACTTTTAGCAAGTTGGCATTAGAAATAGGCGAGTTGTAATCTCCAAATGCAATTGCTCCAGAGTTTTGCATGTCATAAAGTTCTGCTAATGCGGTTCCTTTACCATTCTTGGTTAAATTTCCAATAGGGTAAAGACTTACAGCGTTTTTCAAAGCCTTATTAATCAAAAATTCTATGGCTGCTTTATTATCAGTTTTTGGGTTTGTATTTGGATTTACGGCAACTGCTGTAAAACCACTTTTGGCAGCAGTTTTTAGCCCGTTTTCAATAGTTTCTCTATCTTCAAATCCTGGTTCTCCAAAACTGACACTTGTGTCAAACCATCCGTTAGATATATGAAGGTTATCGAGTGTAATTTCTTTATAATTATTGTCATTTTTGAGAGTTGCAGCAATTTTGATGATTACACCATTTTCAATCAAAATGTCACGCTTCTTTTGATGATGCTTACTGCTTTGATCAATTACCGTTGCCGATTTTATAAGTATGTTCATACTTTAAAGAATTTTAGAATAAAAATTTCTAACAACAAAAATAAGATAGCGAAGGCTAAAAACCATTTAAAAAGAGGTTTGATTTTTTGTTGTTCGTTTAGTTTTTTAAAAGTTTTTTTGATAGAATTGGATATAGAAACATTAGATTCATTTTTAAAGAGTTCTCTTAAGTCAGTATAGTTTAAGTCATTTTCTTCTCGATTATAATTATATGCAACACTTCTCAAAGTACTAGTATTACTCATTACTTGATAGAAGCCACTTGTTTTTGGTTGCTCGCTTGTATTGAGTTGCACTTTATTATGAAACACTTGCTGAAGCGGAATAAATTCGCTTGTTTCGTTTTTTAATTTTAATATTTCATCTTTTTTAACCGAAGTATTAATTTCGATAATATTCTCTTTTCCTACTGTATAGTATAATTGAGGAATTTTAAAACTATATTTTCCAAAATTATAGAAAATAGGAACTATTAAAGGAGAGTTTTTAAAATTTGTAACACTATTGTCTAAAGGTGATGAAAAAAGATAAACAGAACCTTTAGTTGTTTTGATTTCTGATATAAAAGGTTGCTCATTTTCAAAGGAAATGATAGGAGAAGAGTTGTTTGTTTTTAATTTATAGTGCTGATTTACAGTTGGATATTGAAAATTAAGCACCTTTTTTTCAAACACGTTACTCATAAGAGGATGTGCGAAATTGATATTCGTTATTTTCAACTCTTTTTTTATAGATGTAGAGATTTCTCCTAAATTTAATTTGCTTAAAAACTGATTGTAAAATGGAATGTTATTGTTTTTTGAAGGAATTAAAACAATGTTACCTCCGTTTTTTGCAAACTGATATAAAGCGTTTGCTAAGGCAATTGGAATTTTTTCTAATTCGTGGAGTATAATTAAATGTTGGTTTTGAATAGAGTTGTAGTCTAAATTATTCAACGTTTTTTGGCTAAAATTAAACTCTTTTTTTGTGTAAATTTTTGATAAATATTGTGTGTTTTTTCCGATAGAAATTATGTTCGTTTTTTCAGGTTTTGAAATGCTAAAAAAGAGTGTATTATCAAAAGTTAAAAAGGGGTCATTTAATTGCACTGTTCCATCAAATTTTTTGTTATTAGGAATTTTAAATTCAACTTCTGTAACTTTATTTTTCGATAGTCGAGTAGTAGTTTTACCAATCAAAATTGTATTCTTGTAAAGTGAAACAGGAACATTCTCTCGCTCAATATTTGTATTGTTTATTATCACTTTTAGCGTTACTTCTTTGTTATTTATTTTGTTGATATAAATACTGTCGATAGAAACGTTTGAGATTTCATTAGAAGTTAATTTTATGAGTGAAATACGTGAGTTTACATTTGTAACGCTGCTTTTAATTAATTTATTAACTTCTTGAAAATCAGAAATTAAAACTAAATTATTTAAAGAGTTAATTTTATTATTATTTAATTGATTTGATTTCAGTAAAATATTGTTAAAGCCTAACTTTCCTGATGAATATTTTAGATTTAGTAACTCATTCTTTAAACTTTTTTGATCTAATTTTTTAAATACTTTATCATTTGTAATTAATGAAACAGTTGTATTGTTTTTAGAATTTTCAATGATTTCTTGAATAGCCATTTTCAACAATTCTACTTGTTGAGTTTTTAATTGCATGCTCAGAGAATTATCTAAATAGATTGTAGTATTATACTTTTGATTCTTCTTTACATCAGAAAAAAAAGGTTGAGAAAACGCAAAAAACATAGCGATAAAAGAAAGTAATCTTGTTGCTAAAATTAGCCACTTTTTTATCCTTGAACTTTTGCGAGTTTCTAACTTTAATTGCTTTAAAAATTGGACGTTGGTAAAAGGTGTTTTTACGAAACGTTGAAGTTGAAATAAATGAACAATTATCGGGATGATAAGAAGCAGTAAAGCGTATAAAATTTCTGGGTGCTTAAATTGCATTGTTTATAAGATTGGTCAAAGATAGATAAAATTGTATGACTTACGCAAAATAGTTTTTTAAAATACCTAATGCATAATTACTTACAACGTTTTTTGCAAATTTTGGAAAGTCAATTATTGCATTATCATTGGCTTTATCTGATATTATCCGAATAATTGAAAAAGGTATGGAATACTCATAACAGACTTGCGCAACTGCTGCACCTTCCATTTCTACACATAGTACGGTTGGTAATTGTTCATTTATTTTTTTTACTTTCTTATCATCAGAAATAAATTGGTCGCCTGTCGCAATATCTCCATAAATCACTTTTGGAGTTTTTATTTCAAATTTAGTAGCATCGTCTTTTGGTATAAAATCACTGTAACTCTCTAAAAATAAATTAGTTGAATCCATCAATTTAGTTGAATTACTTGTTCCAAAAAACATTTTTTTCAATATAGGAATTTCAAACTTCTTAAAAATGGGACTACAATCAACATCGTATTGATAAAGATGCCTTCCAATAACAATATCGCCAATATTTAAATCGTTTTTGATTGCACCTGCAACACCTGTAAAAATAATTTCATCAATAGTAAAATCATTAATAAGTTGTGTTGTGGTAACTGCAGAAGCGATTTTTCCCCAACGTGAAAAGACTAAAACCACCCTTTTATCAAAGAGTGTTCCTGCATAATATTTGCGCATTCCTTTCTTAGTAACTTCTGTATTTTTGAGTTCGTTAAGTAACGCTTGAATTTCTTCTTGCATTGCACTGATGATAGCAATCATAATTATTAACTGTTAATTATAATACCGTCTTTCATTTCGAGTTTTCGGTCTGCCATATCAGCCAAAGCCCTATTGTGAGTAACAATCACGAATGTTTGTCCAAATTTATCACGTAGTTTGAAAAAAAGTTCGTGTAAGTTTTTTGCTGATTCTGAATCAAGGTTTCCACTTGGTTCATCAGCAAAAATAACAGAAGGGTTATTGATGAGTGCACGGGCAACAGCGACACGTTGTTGTTCTCCACCCGAAAGTTCGTTTGGTTTGTGATTCATTCTGTGAGAAAGACCTAAAAATTCTAACAAGTGTTTAGCTTCTTTTTCGGCTTCTTTTTTTGATTTATTCCCTATGAATGCAGGAATACATACGTTTTCTAAGGCCGTAAATTCAGGTAATAATTGATGAAATTGAAAAATAAAACCAATATACTGATTTCTAAATTTAGACAATTCTTTATCAGAAAAATTCAGTACATCTTGGTTGTTTATATTAACTTTAGTATCCTTGTTTTTAGTTGGTTTTTCAAGTGTTCCTAAAATCTGTAAAAGTGTTGTTTTTCCTGCTCCTGAAGGACCTACAATTGCAACAATTTCTCCTTTTTTGATGTTTAGATCTACGTTTTTTAGGACTTCTAAATTGCCATAATTTTTACATACATTATTTGCTATAATCATACCTTTAATTTAACGCTGTGAAAGTACAAAAAAAATGAATAAGTTAGATTTAGAGTTTTGGTAGGTTTGCTAATGAATACCCGAAACCCTTCAACTACAAACCTCAAACTACAACCAAGTCTTCATTTGATTATAATCAATAAAATATACCAATTTTATTGAGAAACTTTGAGAAATATCTTCTTTAAATAAATCACTTAAATTCTCTGTAAAGTCTAATTGTGATGATTTATTTTGATTAAATATTGTATTTCGATATAACGCAATTAATTGACTTCCTGGAGCAAATTCCCAATTATAGGTAAGATCTAAATTCCAGGTATTGAAGTTGATGTTTTCATTAATATCATCGTTAGGATTGTTGTTAGAGTTTTCAAATTGAGTATAATCATTAGGGCTTAAAGTTCCATCTAATTCTAACTGAAAAAACTGTTTATCATAAGTAACTGGCGACCAAAAATGTCGTAAAGAGAGTGATAGCGCAGACTTTATGCCAAAATTATATTTTGTTGAAATGGTGTTCTCCATACTTTTTGAATCTCTGTTTCCAAAAATAATTTCATCATTATTAATAGTTACATATCCTTTTTGATTGATGGCTTTTCTAAAATTAAAAGAATAGATAAGCATCATTTTATTACTGATTCGATAGCGAGGAGAAACGCTAAAACTTTGAAATGATCGAGATTCATTAATTCTTAAACCATGAAAATAATTGACATCAATTGCAAATTTCTTGCTAAAATCGGTAGAAACCCAACTTCTGAAACCGACACTTGGGTTTAAGATGAAAAATCTATTTGCAACTCTTGGCTCAAAATAATTGTATTGTTTTCCAAAACTACTGCTTATGCCTCCACCAAATGAAAGTTGTTTTTTGGTAGTAAACCACGAATTGATTCCAATTCTATTTCCTGCATATGTATTTGACTTTTCACGATAACTATCTGTACTTTCATCTAATTTATACATATAGCGCAAGTTTCCCCAAAGAGAAACCTGATAGCTATTAAAAATACCTTCTGGTTCAAAAATCCGATAGGAATAACTTCCATTAAACTCTAAATTATTATTTCTTCTTTGAAAACCTAAATCATTTTTATTGTATTCTTCATCCATAAACTCAACTTCAAAATCATATTGATGTTGCCCTCCAATTTTCCCAATTTCTATGCTTCCTTCTATTCCTGTAGTTGGTTTTTGTTGATTTCCATTGTAAATATTACTTGTAGAAAACCCACCAGTAACGCCGTAATTACTGTCTTTTGTTTGAAGGTTAAACAGTAATCCTGTAACATTGGCATCTCTAAAATGACCACTTCTCATTACATTGGTATTTACTAAAGAAACCGAAGAATTTTTATTGAATTGTTTATCTAAAACAAACACATTATAGTTTGTTAATGGCTCTACAACTTCATCTCTATGTGAAATAATTTCTTCGCTATCAACTATTTCTGTTTTTTGGATTCTTGCTGTTGTTTTTCCAGTAACTGCATTTAAAACACCAATTCCTAAACCGTTTTTTGTTCTGCCAGAAATTTTAATAATATTTAAAACATCAACCTTATTAGGAAAATCTACTACCAGTTCATTGTCTGCAGTTTCGACTCTTCCAGTTGGTGCGCTTCCGATTCTTCGAGATTCAAATAAACCACCTTTGCCAAATAAATCGGTTCCTTCATTAAAAAATGCACGTTGTTCTGAAAACTGCTGCTCAAAAGGGCTTAAATTTAGAATCACATTGTCAAAAGCGACTTGTCCAAAATCGGGAATTAAAGTAGCATCTAGCGTAAAGTTTTCGGTAACTCCATATTTTACGTCCAATCCTGCTGTCCAGTCAAACTCAGTTTTACCTGCAACAGAAGATGTATAAGTAGTTACAAAAGGATTAAAACTCAGTCTAACAGGCGGCTTTATGTTCTTAATTCCATTGAGCACTCCATTGTATTGTGCAATATTTCCACTTTCTCTATCTATAAAATTCCAGGAATATTGATCTCTATTTTTTCTGTGTTGTCTATGAAAATTTAAACCCCAAGTTTGTATTTCTTCATTAGAAAATCGCAGTGCATCATACGGAATTTTCACTTCAACAATCCAACCGTCATCTACTACTTTTACGCTACTATACCAAACAGCATTCCAACTCCAATCCTCACGACCGTTGGGTAAAACTCTGGCATCGTTTTGATTTCCAGTACTCATTATAAAAAATTGAGTTTGATTTATACCATCGTTTAAAGGGTTTATTACAATGCCAAAAAAATCGGCATTTCCAAAATTATCACGTGTTTGAAACTCCATAGGAATTTCTTCAGGTTTGTCATCATGAAGATATGCTCCGAAGTAAATGGCATCATCATCATAAATAATCTTAACTTCAGTTTTTATGTTTTCAGGTTCTGGAGTACCGCTTTCTGGACGAAACATCACAAAATCAGTAGCGATTTCAACACCTTTCCAAGCGTCATCATCTAATTCCCCATCTATTTTTGGTGGATTTGATACTCTTTTTGCAACTATTTTTTTTTTAGTTCCTTGCGCATTTACTATTGAAAAACAGAGGATTGCGAGTAATAAAGAAACCTTTTTCATTGAAGTCTTAAGATTGAGTTAGTCAAGTTTATAAAGCAAAAATATTTAAGATATTATGAATCAACTCTTAAATAAATCATAAATTAGTGTTAATTAACGTAAAGACGCTTGAAAATTAGTGTTGTTACATTTTTTAGGATAAAGAATATTATTTATAATTTGATTGTAGTACATTTGTATAACAATTAAAACACTTATTGATGAATTTACACGAATATCAAGGAAAAGAAATATTAAATAGTTTTGGAGTTAGAATTCAAAGAGGAATTGTAGCTGATAATTATAAAAAAGCAATTGATGCAGCAAAGCAACTTACTGCAGAAACAGGAACAGGATGGCATGTAATTAAGGCACAAATTCATGCAGGTGGACGTGGAAAAGGCGGTGGAGTTAAACTTGCTAAGAGTTTACAAGAGGTAGAAGAAATTTCTAAAAAAATTCTTGGAATGATGTTGATAACACCACAAACATCTGCTGAAGGAAAAAAGGTAAATCAAGTTTTAATTTGTGAAGATGTTTATTATCCTGGAGATAACGAACCAGAAGAATATTATATATCGGTTTTATTAAATCGTGCAACAGGAAGGAATATGATTATGTATTCTACTGAAGGCGGAATGGATATTGAAACTGTGGCTGAAGAAACACCACATTTAATTTTTCATGAAGAAATTGATCCTGCATTAGGATTAATGCCTTTTCAAGCACGTAAAATTGCTTTTAATCTAGGTTTAAGCGGTGGAGCATTAAAGGAAATGGTGAAATTTGTTTCAGCACTTTATACGGCATATATTAAGTCAGACTCTTCAATGTTTGAAATTAATCCGGTTTTAAAAACATCAGATGATAAAATAATGGCTGTTGATGCTAAAGTAACTTTAGATGATAGCGCATTATTCCGTCATAAAGATTATGCAGAATTACGAGATTTGCGTGAAGAGAATCCAATTGAAGTGGAGGCAAATGCAGCAGGATTAAACTATGTTGATCTTGATGGAAATGTTGGTTGTATGGTAAATGGCGCTGGATTAGCAATGAGTACAATGGATTTAATCAAGCAATCTGGAGGAGAACCTGCAAATTTCTTAGATGTTGGTGGTACTGCAGATGCAGAGCGTGTTGAAAAAGGATTTAGAATTATTTTAAAAGATAGTAACGTAAAAGCAATTTTAGTAAATATTTTTGGTGGAATTGTACGTTGTGATCGTGTTGCAAAAGGGATTATTGAGGCATATAAAAATATGGGAGACGATATGAATGTACCAATTATTGTGAGATTACAAGGAACAAATGCTATTGAAGCAAAACAGTTGATTCAAGATAGTGGATTACCAGTACATTCGGTTGTAGAGTTTCAAGAAGCAGCAGATAAAGTACAAGAAGTATTAGCACGAATATAAATGCAAAAAAATAAAACAGAAAAAAATCCGATGTGAAAGCATCGGATTTTTTTGTTTTATAAAAGTTTGAATTTTAATCTTTACGCTGTTTGTTTAATTCGTCTTGCAACTTTCTACGCAATACTTGCTCTCTCTCTAAAGAGCGATGTTTATGACTTTCGTATTCTCTTTCTAATTCGTCAAAACGATCTTTAGATTCTTTGGTGATAGTATTGCTACGGCTAAAGCGCATAACATAAATGGCTAATGCAAACAACAGACTTGCAATTATTGACCATAAAATGGTGTTGTATAGTGTTTTAGAAATTAATGCTCCGAAAAAATTAATATTGTCTTTTTCGTTATTTAGTGATGCTACATTTTTGTTGGTAGTATCTAAAGTGTTTGTCAGTTTATCTATTTGAGATTGTTTTTCAATAAGAACGCCTTTTGTAGTATTCAATTCTTTTCTCATCGTTTTTAAAGAATCGCCTACAGATTTTTTGATGCGATGTAACCAAACTTGTTTTACAACTTTAAATTCTTGGTATCGATTAGATTTTTTGATTAAATAATCAAACTGATTTTCTATAGTACCTTCACTAAGAGATTTAGTTTTAAGTTCTTTTTGTGCGTTAACTGTTATGCAAAATAACAGGGCGAAGGTTAGCAAAAATTTTGTTGCTTTCATGGTTAGGTTGATTAGTAATAGTTTTTAAAGGTATATAACTTTTTTTAAATGAAAAAATTGTGCAGAAAAAAACCGTTATACTTAATTAATATAACGGCTTTTTTTGTTATAAATTGTGTTTATATATCATCAAAACTTACATCAGTAAAACTTTCACTTGTTGTTTCTTCAGTAGTTGTTTCTTCTGATTCTTTACTATAATTTGATTGATGACGTTCACTTATTACTTCTTCACCTTTTTCAGTGATAATATAGTCTGTTGCTGCTTTTAACATCTCGTTAAACTCTGCAAAATCTTCTTTATATAAATAAATTTTGTGTTTCTTGTAATGAAACGATCCATCATCATTTGTAAATTTTTTACTTTCAGTTACTGTTAAATAATAATCATCTGCTTTTGTTGCTCTAACATCAAAAAAGTAAGTTCTTCTTCCAGCCCTTAAAACTTGTGAGAAAATTTCCTCTTGGTCATTGTAATTCTTTTCACTCATAATTTCCACTAATTTTTTATATAGTTGTTTATAAATTGTTTTGACAAATCTAAAAAAATAAATTATTTAAACACTATTTAAAGCAAAAAAAAGATAAAATTCAATTAATTCTCTTCGAGAAGCTGTTGATTATA
This sequence comes from Flavobacteriaceae bacterium, assembly GCA_021647835.1. Lineage (GTDB taxonomy): Bacteria > Bacteroidota > Bacteroidia > Flavobacteriales > Flavobacteriaceae > Urechidicola. Next base: position 17,475 of record JAKITY010000011.1, read on the forward strand.
TAGTTCTGTATAAAAGCCTTTTTCTTTAGATAACTGATTGTGAGTCCCTTGTTGAATTATTTCACCTTCGTCTAATACAATAATACTGTCTGCATGTTTGATAGAAGAAATACGGTGACTTACAATAATTGTTGTACTATTTTTTGTGATACGCTCTAAATTCTTCAAAATAATTTCTTCGGTTTCTGTATCAACTGCTGATAAGCAATCATCAAAAATTAAAACTTTTGGGTTGTTAATAATTGCTCGTGCTATTGATACGCGTTGTTTTTGACCTCCAGAAAGTGTAACTCCTCGTTCGCCAACATAGGTTTTGTAGCCTTCTTTAAATTCAATAATATTATGATGTATATACGCGTCTTTCGCAGCGTTTTCAATAGTTTTGGTAGTTGCGTTTTCATCTCCAAAACGAATATTATTTTCGATAGTATCAGAAAATAAAAAGGCGTCTTGTGGCACAAAACCAATACTTCGCCTCAAATTGTTGAGGTTTATTTGCTCTATATTTTTATTGTCAATCGTTATTTCACCATCAGTAACATCATATAATCTGGCAATTAAATTGATAATTGTAGATTTTCCTGAGCCTGTTTTTCCTAAAATGGCTAATGTTTTTCCGTTTTCTAACTTAAAATTAATGTTTTTTAATGCAGTAATATTAGTATCATCATAAGTAAATGAAACATTTTTAAACTCAATAGTTCCATTAATTTCTGATATATTATCTGTATTATTTTTAATTTCAGGTTTTTCGTTTAAAAACTCATTTATTCTTGCTTGTGATGCATCTGCTTGCTGCACAATTGATGTTACCCAACCTAATATTGCGACAGGCCAAGTAAGAATATTAACATACATAATGAATTTTGCAATGTCTCCTAAAGTTATAAAGCCATCGATATAACGTAAGCCTCCAAAATAAATAACGATTAGATTGCTTATTCCAATAAGTAAAATCATCAAAGGAAAAAATAACGCTTGAATTTTAAATAGTTCAATATTTTTCTGTTTGCTGTTTTCTGAAACATTATCAAAATGCTCAATGCTACTTTGTTCTGTCGTATATGATTTTATGATGCGTATTCCTGAGAATGTTTCTTGTGCCGCTGTTGTTAATTGAGATAAATATTCTTGAACAATTGTTGTTTTTTTATGAATAAGTTTACTTAAATAATAAATAGAAACAGACAAAATAGGTAATGGTACGATTGTGTAAAGTGTTAATGTAACATCAGTTCGTAGCATTAAGACAAGCGTTACAATAAATGCAACAACCATATTTAGACTGTACATTACTGCAGGACCAAAATACATACGAACCTTACCAACATCTTCACTAATTCTGTTCATTAAATCTCCTGTTCTGTTCTTCTTATAAAAGTTTAATGACAGTTTTTGATATTGTTGATATATCTCGTTTTTTAAATCATATTCAACCAAACGAGAATTGACAATAATCATTTGTCTTGTTACAAAAGTGAATAGCCCAGAAATAACTGCGGCACCAATAATTAATAAAATATTAGTTAATAAAGAGGATTTTACAGCTTCTATATCAGTAATAGAACCTTTACTATATTGATCTGCTGCGTTTATTGAATTTTTGATTAAATCTGGAATTTGCAATTTTAACACATTCGAAACTACACAAATAATAATACCGATAAGATATCGATACTTGTATTTTGCAAAGTATTTATTGACATATTTAAGTGCCTTCATTTATTATAAAAAATTTACGAAGGCGAAGATAGTAGATTAAAAATTAATAGTACTTTTGTGGCATAGAATTTAACATATTTTTAATCGTTCTTTAAAATGATAAATAGAAGACATATTAGAGTTAAAGTGATGCAATCAGTTTATGCTACGCTAAAATCTAATAATGACAATCTTACTAAAGAAGAAAAGTTTTTAATACAAAGTATTGAAAGAATGGCAGATTTGCATGCGCTTCTTTTAAACCTACTTGTTGAGGTTCAGCAAATGGCTTCAAAACATTTAGAAATTGCCAAAAAGAAACATTTAGCATCATCATTAGAAAGAAATCCAAGTACAAAATTTATTGATAATCAAATGATTAACATTTTTAAAGAAAGTGTTTCATTGAATGATTATATCAAAAAAAGAAAGTTAAATAATTGGAAGAAAGATGATGAGTTTATACGTGTTATTTGGGATTTAATTCGTGATAGTCAAGTATATGGAGATTATTTACAGTCAGAAGAAAATTCTTTTAATCACGATAAGAAACTTATTCTTAAAATATTTAAAAATATCATTGCTCCAAATGAGAAGTTGGCAGATTATTTTGAAGATCAACATATTGGTTGGGTTGATGATATACCGTTTGTAAACACTTGGATAGTTAAAGATATAAACGGCTTAAAAGAGTTTAAAACATTTGTTTTGAGTGAGTTGTATAAAGATGCTGAGGATGAAAAATTTGTCTTAAACCTATATAGAAAAACGGTTTTGAATCATGAAAAGTACAACAAAGATATTGATGATAAAACACCAAATTGGGATACTGAACGTATTGCAGATATTGATATGATATTGATGAAAATGGCAATTTGTGAATTTTTAGAATTCCCGTCAATACCAACAAAAGTATCTATGAATGAATATATTGAAATCTCTAAGGATTATTCATCACAAAAGAGTAGTTATTTTATTAATGGTGTACTCGATAAAGTTTTAAAAGACTTAACAACATCAAAAAGAATACAAAAAATAGGTAGAGGATTGTTATAATTTTCTATTTTTACCAAAAATTAATTAATATAGATATCATGAAAAAAACAGTATTGATTGCAGTTATTTCTATTGCAGTTGGAGTATTAGGAACTTTAGCATTTACATCATTAAACAAAAAAAACGCCTTTGATAAAATAAAAACTGAGAATGTTGAAGTAGCGGCAGAAAGAGATGCGAAAATTAGTTTAGGAAGCCCTATCGTTGAATGGGATAAAACTGAGCATGATTTTGGAACAATAGAACAAGGAGATAAGGTAGAAACTGTTTTTACATTAACCAATGTTGGAAAAGGAGATTTAATAATTACTGGAGCAAAAGGAAGTTGTGGCTGTACAGTTCCTCAATGGCCAAAAGAGGCTGTGAAACCTGGAAAAACGGCAGAGATAAAAGTAGTGTATGATTCCCGTGGTAAAAAGAACAAAACTACAAATACAATAACGCTAACAACTAATACTGAAAAAGGGAATGAAATAGTTAGGGTTAAGGCGTTTGTAAATGTTCCTGAAAATAAATAATTAAGTGTAAATTAATATATTAAATATGTATTTAACAATATTTTTAGCAGAGAGCGGAGGAATAATGTCAATGTTACCAATCTTTGCAATGATTTTAGTGTTTTACCTTTTTATGATTCGTCCACAGATGAAACGCCAAAAGAATGAAAAGAGTTTTCAATCTACAATAGCAAAAGGAACTAAAGTAATTACCACAAGTGGTATTCATGGAAAAGTAGTTGAAGTTAATGAAACATTAGGTACAATTGTTGTTGAAACGAGTGCTGGAAAAATAAAATTTGAACGATCTTCAATTTCAATGGATTTAACCAATAAGTTAAACGCTCCAAAGAAGTAGTTTTAAAATTTTAATCAATAATTTAAAAGTGAGTCTTATGACTCACTTTTTTTGTATATTTAGTTTTTGAAACAAGTAAACCAATCAATAGTGGATAGTAAAAATGAAAGATCAAAAAATAAATTTTAAACTCAAAACATTTCTTGTTTTTTTGAGTTTGTCAATCCTCTTTTGGATGCTTATTAAACTTTCTAAAACATACTCGAGTGAAGTTGTTTTTAGAGTAGAGTATAGCAATCTTGAAGTAGCAAAAGCACTTCAGTCTGAGCCAATTAAAGAAATAACTGCTTCGATAGTCTCTACAGGGTTTAATATGATAAGTTATAAATTAAGAAAAAAGAAAATCACTATTGATTTGAGTAGCATAAGCCATAGAAAGGGCTCTAAATATTATTACTTACCAAATAATCATCTGCCAGAATTACAAAATCAATTGGACGCCGAAACACAAGTTGAAAGAGTCTTTCAAGACAGTATTTTTTTTCATTTAGGTATAAATAAAACTAAGAAAATACCTATTGAATTAGATGTAGATTTCCAATTTAAATTAGGATATAATTATGTAGGCGAGATTTTACTCTCTCCAGATTCAATACAAATTACAGGCCCAGAAACTCAATTAGATACAATTCATAAACTGATTACTGAAAAATTAAAATTGTTAGAAGTGTCAGCAAAAATAAATACTAAAATTGGTTTACAGATTTCAAAATATGATAAAATTTCTTTTTCTGAAACAGAAGTTCTAGTAACCGTAAAAGTGGATAAATTTACTGAAGGCTCCTTGACTGTTCCTTTCAATATATTGAATTTACCATCCAATTATTCAATCACAACGTTTCCTGATGAAGTAAAAGTAATATATCAAGTTGCATTGTCAAATTTTAATAAAATAACGAAAGAAAATACAAAAGTTATTTGTGATTTTAAAAACTCAGAAAATAATGGTTTGACTTATTTAATTCCGAAGTTGCAAGCGCAATCAGGATTGATTACTTCTGTACGAATTGTTCCTGATAAGATAGAATTTTTAATAGAAAAAAAATGATTATTGTTGGTCTTACAGGAGGAATAGGTAGTGGAAAAACGACTATTCTTAAAATGTTTCAGGATTTAGAGATTGATTGTTATATTGCTGATATTGAAGCTAGAAAACTAATGAATTCTTCTAAAAAAATTAAAAAAGAATTGATTGAAGAGTTTGGAGAACAAACTTATGACGCTAGTGAGTTGAACAGAAAATATATAGCCGAAATTGTTTTTGAAAATCCAGAGAGACTAAAAATTCTGAATAGTATTGTACATCCTCGAGTACATAAACATTTTAAGAAGTTTATAAAAAAAGCTGAAAGTGACTATGTTATTTATGAAAATGCTATTTTATTTGAAAGTAAGGGTGATAAAAAATGCGACTATATAATTACCGTTACTGCGCCAATTGACGTTAGAATTAAACGTATTCTTGCACGAGATACTACAACTAAAGTTGACATACTAAATCGAATAAAAAACCAACTATCAGATGAAGAAAAAACTTCAAAATCTGATTTTGTAATCAACAATATTGATTTGAAGAAAACTAAAAAAGAAGTCATAAAAATACATGTTAAAATTCTTCAAAAAATTAAAGAAAAAGACTAATTATCTTAAATTCTTGTTAAATATGTATTTTTTTAGTTAATTATTATAAGATATTTCAATCTGATATGATAATAACGATTAGATTTGTATTATGAATAGAAAGGTTTTTGTACTCATCATATTTTTAATGAGTATTTCCTTAATAGGAATTATTGCCGTTCAGATTTTTTGGATTAAAAACTCTATAGAACTATCTGATAATCAGTTTAAAAGTGATGTAAATGCGGCATTAATTAAAGTTTCTGAAAATATAAGTGATAGGGAATTAAATGATTTTTACGGATTGTATTCAAGCCTCAGTGAGAACAGAGAGAATATCACAGAATCAGAACTCAAGAGTTATTTTTATCAACAAATTGACACAACAAAACAGGAAACTTTCGAATATGCGCAAACCATACTCGAAGAAAATTATAAGTTTCCAGTAGAGTTCTTTGAAAACGATTCTATAGAATTTAAAAAGATTTTTAGCAAAGAAGAAGTTACTATTGTTAAAAATGTAACTTCTGATAGTGACATTAACCCATTGACACCAACAGAAAGTTTTGTGAAGCATAAGGAATTACTAAACCTTGAAAAACTGTTCTTAAATAATCAATCACAAATAATGTATTCTCGATTGCCAATTTTACAAAGAATTAGCAATCAAGAAATTACATTAAATTTACGAAGAGAATTATCACAAAGAGGGATTAAAACACCATTTAAATATGGTGTTTATAATAACGAATTTGCGACAAAATTAAAGTCTGGATATTTTAGATTAGATGCTGATAAAACATATAAAGTACCGCTTTTTGTTAATAATGAGGGTGAAAGCGATTACCAATTATATGTAAGCTTCCCTGATAAAAAACAATATTTATTATCAGCATTACGGAAAATTTTGGTTCCATCGATGATATTTATTTTAGTTATTATACTTGTATTTATAAGCTCTTTATATCAAATGATAAAGCAGAAGCAGATATCAGAAATAAAAACGGATTTTATCAATAATATGACACACGAGTTTAAAACACCTATTGCTACTATAAATTTAGCGTTAGATGCTATAAAAAACCCGAAGATTATTAATGAAAATGATAAGGTGTTGAGATATGTAAAAATGATACGAGATGAAAATAAGAGGATGCATGCTCAAGTAGAAAATGTATTGCGAATCTCGAAATTAGAAAAAAATCAGTTAGACGTGAGTAAGGAAAAGCAAGATATACACGACCTAATTGAAGAGGCTGTAACTCATGTTGAATTATTGGTAAATAGTAAAAAAGGAAAAATTAATTTACATTTAGATGCTAGTTTATCTGAAGTTTTAGCAAATGACTTTCATTTTACAAATGTGATTGTAAATATATTAGACAATGCAATTAAGTACTCTAACGATGCACCTATAATTGATGTTTTTACAGAAAATACAGCTAAAAATATCATTATAAAAGTAAAAGATAACGGAATAGGAATGAGTAAAAATGTTCAAAAGAATGTTTTTAGAAAATTTTATAGAGAAGAAACAGGGAATATACATAACGTTAAAGGGCACGGTTTAGGTCTTGCGTATGTAAAAAAAATAGTAGAAAACCATCAAGGTATAGTTTTTGTAGAAAGTGAGAAGGGAAAAGGAAGTACTTTTAATATAAAACTACCATTGATATAAAATATTAAATTATGGAGAACACAAGAATTTTATTAGTTGAAGACGATCCAAATTTTGGAACAGTCTTAAAAGATTATTTAACACTCAACGATTATGACGTTACCCTTGCAAAAGATGGTTTAGAAGGCCTTATCGTGTTTAAAAACAACGATTTTGATATGTGCATTTTGGATGTAATGATGCCTCGTAAAGATGGATTTTCATTGGCAAAAGATATAAGAATATCAAATACCGAAGTGCCAATTATCTTTTTGACAGCAAAAACTATGAAAGAAGATGTGTTAAGAGGTTATCAAGCAGGAGCAGATGACTACCTAAATAAGCCTTTTGATTCTGAAGTGTTATTGCATAAAATGAAAGCAATTTTACAACGTAAGAACGCCAATAAATCTAAAGAAGATGAAGTTTTTGAATTTAATATTGGTAAATTTCATTTAAACTCTAAACTTCGTCATTTGACATACGATGGAGGAGAAGCAATAAAATTATCTCCAAAAGAGAATAAATTATTGAAGATGCTAGCACAGCATAAAAATGATTTGATGCCAAGAGAATTAGCATTGACAAAAATTTGGCGTGACGATAACTACTTCACTTCTCGAAGTATGGATGTCTATATTGCTAAATTGAGAAAATATTTAAAACTCGATGACAAAGTTGAAATACTTAATATTCACGGAGAAGGATTTCGACTTTTGGTGAGTTAAAAGTATAATTAGTTTGAATTAGGAAACGGTTTTATTAAATTTAATAAAACCGTTTTTTTTTTTTTTGTTCTAAAAATGAGTTGTAATAAAATCACTTAATTTTAAATTAGTATCAATTGCATTTGCACCAGTCCAACCATGACCTTCACCTTCATACAGAGTAAATTCATTGGTTACACCAAGCATATCTAATTTCGCTTTCATATCAACCCCTTGCGATGTTGGTATTAACGGGTCTTCATCGCCATAAAATAAAATTGTTGGAGCAGCAGAAGAGGTAACGACATGATAAGGGCTTATAGTTTCATAATATTCAGGATTATCAGTGTAATTAATTCCTGTAATTAATTGAAAATTAGTTGGAAACGAAGAGTAAGCAGGATCATTTACATAAGCATCATCTGTAAAATTGGTTGGACCTACAAGGCTACAAACCATACTAACATCACCTGTATCGTCAAACTTGTAAGAGTATAACATTGATAAATGTGCTCCAGCACTAACACCAATAAAGCCATATTGATCAGTTATTTGGTATGTGTCAGATTTAGATTTAAGATCGCTTACAATTTCTTCAATATCATCTATTTGCATCGGAAATGGAGAATTTCCGAGACTTCCTAATCGATAATTGATATTTACTATCGCATAATCTGGAAAACGAGATTTTAGTAAATCTACCATAAAAGTCATATCAGCTTTATCACCGCTCACCCAACTTCCGCCATGAATTAAAACAAAAACCTTTGTAGTTTCATCTGTTCTTCCTTCAGGTAAATGAATATCATATTTTTGGTCTAAATGGATTCCGTAGGAAACATCAAGAAATTGTACCTCTTCTAAAACGATATCAATAGGGTCAATAGGACTGTCAATTTCATCTGTACATGAAGAAATAAAGAGAATTATAAGTGTATAAATAATGAATTTACTAAATTTGTAATATTGATGATTCATAAAGATATGTTTTATATCTCCAAAGTTACTTTAAAATGTCACAATTACTAAAAATATACGAAGAAAATCCAAATTCAAAAGAAATTGATAAGGTTGTTGCTGTGCTTAAAAAAGGCGGATTAATTATTTATCCAACAGATACAGTCTATGGTTTGGGTTGTGATATTACCAATAATAAAGCCTTAGAAAAGATTGCTCGTATAAAAGGCGTGAAATTAGAGAAAGCAAAGTTTTCCTTTATTTGCAATGATTTAAGCCACTTATCTGATTATGTTCGTCAGATTGACACGCCAACTTACAAGTTGTTAAAACGCGCACTTCCTGGAGCATACACCTTTATTTTACCTGGAAACAACAATTTGCCAAAAGTATTTAAAAAGAAAAAAACGGTCGGAATTAGAGTCCCAGACAATACGATTGCAAGAACTATTGTTCAAGAATTAGGAAATCCGATAGTCTCAACCTCAATTCATGATGAAGATGAATTGTTAGAATACACGACTGATCCTGAATTAATTTTTGAAAAATGGAAAGACTTAGTTGATATTGTTATTGATGGTGGTTATGGCGATAACCTTGCATCAACTATTATTGATTTAACTGATGATGAGCCAATTGTAATACGAGAAGGAAAAGGAAGTTTAGATATTTTGTAGGTTTGGTGTTATTTCTACGAAGGCAGGAATCTATATAAAGTTATTGTAGGAACGGCAATATTTTCTTTATAGATTAATTTATTATATAGTTAAGAGATTGGTTTCTTACAACTCATCAAACTTGTTTTTGCCCTTTATAAAATGCTGCCAAACAATACTTTTTATGTAATAGTAGTTTCGTTTATTGTTTTTGGTTCTCTTTTTAAGATTTAGAGGTAAGTTAACGTAAAAACTAATATGCGCTTTTAAGATAATCCAAACATATAAAGGTTTGCTTTGTAATAAAAATCGAATAGCGGCAATACCATCAAGTATTAATCGAATAGATAACACAGGGAAAAGTGTTTTTTTTGGCAAGTTCTTAGTTAATGTAAACAAACTATTTCTAAAATTAAGATATGTTTTCTTTGGGTTTGTTTCTTGCAAAGTTGCTCCGCCAACGTGATAAACAGTTGAAGCGCCAACGTATTTAACAGCATAATTCATATTTTTTGCACGCCAGCACAAATCTATTTCTTCTTGATGTGCAAAATAAGTTTCGTCAAAACCACCTAAAATATTAAAAACTTCTTTTCTGATAAACAAACATGCACCAGAAGCCCAAAAAATATCAATAGTATTATTGTATTGCTGATTGTCTAATTCGAGGTAATTAAAAATTCGCCCTCTGCAAAACGGGAAACCATATCTATCTATATGGCCTCCGCCAGCACCAGCATATTCAAAAAAGACATTGTTTTTATAATCCAATATTTTTGGTTGCACAACAGCAGTTTTTTTATTGTTTTCAAACTCCTCTATAATTGGTTGCAACCAATCTTTTGTAACTTCAATATCTGAATTGACCAATGCAAAAATATCTGCTTCAATGTTTTTTAAAGCATCATTATAACCTTTAGCATAACCGCCATTTTCAGTGTTTAGAATGATTTTTATAGACTTGTATTTATTTTTAACAAACTCAATTGAATTGTCGGTAGAAGCATTATCTGCAACATAAATAGTGCAATTTTTTAGTTTGCTGTATTTTATGATAGATGGTAAAAACTGCTCAAGTAGTTTTTGACCGTTCCAGTTTAATATGACAATGGCTATTTTCAATTATTTATAAGAATGTTTTTTAGAAATGCAAGCATACGCTAAATGATTGTAAAATTTCATGTTTCGATTTCGGTTTAAATATGCTGCGTACCGCTTTTTGAAACGATAATTTTCAAGTTACGACTAATTTTATTATGACTTATAACTTCCATAATTACAACTAATTGCGGTATGCAGTATATTTTCTGTTAGCATTAGTATTTATATTCAATCAATTTATCATTTGGTAAGTCGTATTCATATAGTTTTCCATTTTCGCTATAATATAACCATTGTAAAGTTGATGTCTTAAATTCAAACGAATGATTTATTCCTATAACCAAATAATCTGTACCATTTCTACTTCTATTTTCTATTGAATATTCTATTTGCTCTTTTTCTTCGAGTAAGTTTCTAATTAGTTCATTTTTTGAATTAGCGATATAATACTCAATAATTAAATAGATATAATCTAAATATGATTGCGAATAATTATCTGTGTAATGATATTTAATTTCCTTTTTATAGTCTTTCCGAAAGTTAGAAACAATACCATTTTTAATTTTTTTGATAGCAAGGATACGATTGGCTAATTCTTTTATATCTTCATCTCCAGCATTAGTGATAATGACTTCTCTCCATTCTATTTCAATAATATCTCCTCTTAAGAAATTTATTTCTTCACCATTTGTAATAAAATGGTATGTCTTTTTTTCTTTTTTTGCAGTGAAATAAAAATAGTCGTAATTATCATCGTAAAGAATAAATTCAAAGGTATCTTTTTGTTTCGGTTTGGTTAAAAATCCACTAAAAACATAACCCGTAATTATATTCATCAATATCAGATTTCCCTGC
>JAKITY010000012.1 GCA_021647835.1 Flavobacteriaceae bacterium
CACTAAAAATTCTACTTAATGAAAAAATTAGTGTAAAAAAGAAAAGTATCAGAAGAAAACGAAAAATTGCAGGTTGGGACAACCACTATCTATTATCTTTGTTTGGTTTTTAATGCGTTTGACCTGTATAATCAATAGCTTTTGAGGTAAATAGTTCTCCTTTTTCGGTTAATGAAACAACGTTATTTTCAATAAGAATCATATTGTTTTTTAATGCTAATTCTAGTATTTTTTTAGAACGTACTTTTTGCCAGTTGATGTGTTCGTTTAAATGATTTATATGTCGTTCACTAGTTTCTGTATGGTTTCCTAAATGCAATAAAAAAGTGAGCAATGAGACTTCAATACGTTGTTGTTTTTCTCTATATGTTACCGCAATTAGTCCCTTATTTGGAGCAAATAAATACACCAATAAAAATAATAAGCCCAACATTGTGGTAATTGAACCTGAAATAGAGGCGTCTAACCAATGCGCAATCCAATAACCAGAAATAGCACAAAACACTCCAAAAACAATTGAAAGTATAACCATTTTTTTTAAATCGGTTGTCAATAAATATGCAGTTGCTGCAGGAGCAATCATTAAAGCAACTACTAAAATGGCTCCAACTGCATCAAAAGCACCAACGGTTGTAACAGATGCTACTGACATTAATCCATAATGTAAAACAACTGGTGAAAAACCAAGTGCAGAAGCCAATCCGGCATCAAATGTACTTATCTTTAACTCTTTGAAAAAAGCAATTAATAATGTAATTGTAACCATTAAAATACTTCCAATTACCCAAAGTGACTTTGGACCAATATCTGTACCATTTATAATCAATCTATCAAAAGGCGCAAATGCTAATTCACCTAATAAAACAGCATCAATATCTAAATGTACATCATTGGCATTTTTGGCAATCAAAATCACACCAATACTAAACAATGCAGGAAACACTAAACCGATTGCTGTATCTTCTTTTACCAAGCCTGTTTTTTGAATATACTCAACCATAACAACCGTTAAAACTCCTGTTAAAGCGGCTAAAAATATTAATAAAGGTGAGTTTAAATCATGTGTGATAAAAAAACCAATCACAATTCCAGGTAAAATAGAGTGGCTAATCGCATCGCTAATCATTGCCATTTTTCGCAACACTAAAAATGTTCCTGGAATAGCGCAAGCAATAGCAACCAAACTTGCAATTAACTGTATTTCAATTTGTGCATTACTCATTGTTAAAAATTTGATTGTATAAATTAGACGCAGATTGATATCCTTCTTTAGTTAAAGACCACATATTTCCTTTGATTGTTACGTAATTTTTTTCTACTAATTTATGAAGTGTTTTTCTTGTAAATCCGTGAAAATTATTTAATATTTTTATGGTATGAGGATGCTCAATATTCTCATGTGTTTTAGCAATATCATACATGAAAGTTAGGGTTTTATGCAATTGTAAATCACGGCGGTTTTTTAAAAAACGAATTTGTTTAAACAATAACCCTCTGCTTGGTGAAAATATAAATGAAATAAACACAAAACAAGATGCAACCAATACAATTATAGGTCCTGTTGGTAGGTTATTTTGACTTGTGCTAATTGCTGTTCCAACAACTCCTGAAAACGCACCGAAAACAGCTGCTAAAAACATCATAACCGCTAAACTATTTGTCCATTGCCTTGCTGCTGCGGCAGGAGCCAAAAGCATGGCGCTCATAAGAACTACACCAACTGTTTGCAAACCCAAAACAATTGCCAAAACAATGAAAAATGTAATCAAGGTGTCAATAAATTTAATGTTAAAACCAAGTGTTTTTGTGTAGTCTGCATCAAAAAGGAGGAGTTTAAACTCCTTCCAAAATAACAACAACACAATTAAGCAAACTCCTGTTACAATTGCCATTAGCCAAACATCACTTTCTACTAAAGTTGCTGCTTGACCAAATAAATATTTGTCTAATCCTGCTTGATTTGCGTTGGGTTGTTTTTGAATAAAGGTCAATAATAACATTCCAAACCCAAAGAATATTGATAAAATAAGACCTAATGCTGTATCGGATTTTAAATGAGTTTTGGTGATAATTCCACGAATCCAAAAAGCACCTATCAAACCACTAACTAATGCGCCGAGTAATAAAGTATTACTGTCTTTTGCTCCTGTAATTAAAAAAGCAATTGCAATTCCTGGCAAAGCAGCATGTGAAATAGCATCACCTAATAAACTTTGTTTTCTGAGGACGGCAAAACTACCAAGCATCCCACAAACTGCACCTAAAATTGCCGTTCCGAGTGTGATAGTTCTGAGAGTATAATCAGAAAAAACGAGTTCAAAATATTCTTTGATAGCCATTAGACTTTAGAATTTTTGTCGTTAGTATTATTTTTGAGATATTTTTGTAAACCTGTTATCATTTTAGATAATTCTGTTAGTTTTTCTTTGATTTGATTGTCAGTTTCATTTTGAATATAGTTTTGCCTTTTAGCAATTATAGCGCATATAAATTCTTTGGAGGAAAGTTTAGTGCAACTTTGCAACTTGTAAAAAAAAACGATTAAACAGTGCATTTGTATGACCAGAACCTTCGGTAATGTTTAACGCTACAAAAACTGCTGCCCTTGTAAACGGATGTGATAAGGCGTAACGTTCCGTTTTAGGGAAACCGCTAGATACTTTATAAGTAAAATCAACAAAGTCTAATGCCTTTTGATATACTTTTAAATCTTCAAATTTGAATTTTGTTTCACTCATTTTACTATTGTTTAACGATTACAAACTACAATCTATTTTTACTCTTGCACGCTAACTTTATAATTAATTCCGTAAGTTTTTGTCAAATTATCATCATTAAAAATATCTTTTACAGGTCCTGTTGCAATCTTTTTAACGTTTAAAAAAGTTACCCAATCAAAATATTCTGGAACGGTCTGTAAATCATGATGTACTACAATAACGGTTTTACCTGTTTTACGTAGTTCTTTTAAAATATTGATAATTGCTATTTCTGTTGTAGCATCAACACCCTGAAAAGGTTCATCCATAAAATAAATAGATGCATTTTGTACCAAGGCTCTTGCTAAGAAAATACGTTGTTGTTGTCCTCCAGAAAGCTGACTTATTTGGCGTCCTTTAAAAGGAAGCATTCCTACTTTTTCTAAGGCTTCTAAAGCCTTTTTCTTTTCTTTCTGTCGAGGTCTTTTTATCCAACCTAAACTACCATAAGTTCCCATCATTACAACGTCTAATGCCGTTGTTGGAAAATCCCAATCTACACTCCCTTTTTGAGGCACATAAGCTACTAAATTGCGCTGCTCTTTGTAAGGTTTTCCATAAATACTGACGCTTCCAGCAATGGGCTTTAAAATACCTAAAATGGATTTTATCAAAGTTGATTTTCCCGCACCATTTGGACCAACAATTGCCATCAAAACACCCTCTGGAACTTCTAAATCAATATCCCAAAGCACAGGTTTGTAATTATACGCTACTGTTAAATCATCAACTTTTACTGCTATTTTTTTTTCTTTCATTTTTAGTGATTTAGAGGTTTGTGTATTTGTATTTTAGCAGACTAAGAACTAATGGCTAAAAACTATTTTAACGCACTTACAATTGTATTCACATTGTATTCAAACATACCAATATAAGTACCTTCAACAGTTCCTGCGTTTCCAAGTGCATCAGAATATAAAGTTCCTCCTATTCCAACCTTATGCCCTTTTGAATTAACGGCTGCTTGTAAGGCTTTAATTGTACGTTTTGGAACAGAACTTTCTACAAAAATGGCTTTTACATTTTTATCAATAATAAATGCTGCTAATTTTTGAACATCTTGAACTCCAGCTTCCGTTACTGTTGATAATCCTTGTAAACCAACAACTTCAAATCCGTATGCTTTTCCAAAATAACTAAAGGCATCATGCGCTGTAACTAAAACACGTTTATCTTGTGGTAGTGTTTCTATAATAGATTTAAGTTTTATTTTCAAATCTTCTAATTGCGCAATATAATTCTTGCCATTAACTTCAAAAGTTGCTCTTTGTTCAGGTACAGTTTCTGAAAGTTTTGCAACTACAAATTGTGTTATTTGTTGCCAATAATCAACATCAAACCAAATATGAGGGTCGTAATTACCTTTATATAATTTTGAGCCAATTAAGGATTTTTTATCTAAAGCATCAGAAATCGCTATTGTATTAATATTTTGATGTTTCATTTTTTCAAAAACTTCAACTAATTTTCCTTCGAGGTGTAATCCGCCATAAAAAATGATATCTGCATTTGAAATTTTAGAAACATCTCCTTCGCTTGCTTTATATAAATGAGGGTCAACACCACTTCCCATTAGACCTTGAATATTTAGAACATCACCTCCAATATTAATAACCAAGTCAGTTATCATTGTAGTTGTGGTAACAATATTTAATTTACCGTTTTCTTTTTTCGATTCGTTTTTACAACTTATCAAAATAGTTACTGTGAGTAATATGAGTATTATTTTTTTGTTCATGATGTTATTGTTTTTTTATTCTTACTAATAAATTTTTCGCAACTTCTTCTGTTATTAAAATTTGTTTCTTATCAATATTTATTTCCAACGAATTATCAAATATTTCTTTGTGAATGACTGTAAGTATCTTACCAATAGCAATTCCTTTTTTGTCTAAATATTTCAAGAAATTATCCGAAGAATCATCAACTCTTATAATCTCATATTGCTTTCCTATTTCAGAATTTGCCAAAGGTTCACTCTTTCGTTGTTCAATATTTCCATTTTTATCAGGAATTGGGTCGCCATGAGGGTCGTGAGTAGGATAATCTAAAAAAGCATCTAATCTTTCGGTAAGCACATCAGAATTTATATGTTCTAACTGCTCTGCTAAATCGTGAACTTCATCCCATTTAAAATTAAGTTTCTCAACTAAAAAGACTTCCCAAAGACGATGATTCCTAACAATAGAAACAGCTGTTTTTCGACCTTTTCGAGTTAATGAAACACCTTGATATTTTTTATAATCAACCAACATTTTGTCAGCCAATTTTTTTATCATGTCAGTTACCGAAGATGGTTTTGTAGATAATTTATCAGCAATATGATTGGTGCTAACAGAACCTTCAGTCTTTTTGGACAAACTAAAAATAGCCTTTAAATAATTTTCTTCAGTAAATGATAAAGTCTCTAACATATTGCAAATATAAAAAAATTTAGATTAATCTAAAAATATTTATAGATTTGCCAAAATATAAATATATAAAAATGAAATATTCATGCTTTTTAGTACTGATTTTAATATCAGCAACAACTTTTTCGCAACAAATAATCACAGATAGACCAGATCAAACAGAATCGTCATCAACAATCCCTAAAAATAGTTTTCAGATAGAAATGGGAATGCAGCAATCAAATAATAATTCTTTAACAAGTTTTGCAGGACCTTCAACATTACTTCGTTATGGTATTTCTGATAAGATAGAATTACGATTGTTTAATCAATATGAATCTCATAAAATTGAATTAGATGGAGGAAATATTAAGTTTGACGGTTTGGGTGATATAGAAGTTGGTTTCAAAGTTCAATTATTTAAAAAAGAAGACGTAAATACTGAAATTGCATTTTTATCACATGCAATTATTCCAACAGCAAAAGAGGCATTGACCAATGATAAAGTAGGTTCAATTAATAAATTGTCGATTTCTCATAGTTTGAGTGAAAAAATTAGTTTAGGATATAATATTGGCTATGATTATGCTGCTCAAACAAATGTATTTACATATTCTGTCGTTCTTGGTTTTTCACTTTCTGATAAAATAGGAGCATATATTGAACCTTTTGGTGCATTGGCTGAAGGAGGTCAATATGAAGGTAATTTTGATGTTGGATTAACCTATTTAGCGAAAGACAATCTGCAATTTGATGTTGCTTACGGAGCAGGTCTTAACAATGATATGCAATATGTTTCTGCTGGTTTTAGTTGGAATATCCCTCAATTTTTAATAAAAAAATAAGAACTAAATTGATTTTTTCTTCGAACTTTTACTAATCAAAAACACACCAATAATAACCAAAAAACAACTTATTATTTTTACTAAGTTTATGTCTTGAGCATACGCTGTATTGTTTAAAACAGATGCATAGAAAATAACTAAAAGAAAACTAATTACAGGTTGAAGATAGACGTAACTTCCATTTACAGAAGGAGATACATATTTTAGAGAATAGATATTAAATAAATAGGCAAGAAATGTAGTTCCAACAACTACGTATGTAATTGACAAATAAGTACTCGTGGTGAATGCAGAAAAATCGGTAGTTAAAATACCTTGAATCCCTATTGGAAACATCAGAATAAATCCGAATAAAAAGACATAACTGATAACTGTAAAGGAATTGTATTTTAGCATTAATGGCTTTACAATCACTAAATAAAAAGCATAAGAACAAGCATTCATAAAGATAAAAATATTCCCTAAAACCGAACTTGTACCTTCTGATTTATTTCCATATAAAACTAAAAGTATTGCTCCAATTGCTCCAATACTAATCCCTAATAATTTATTTGACGTAATCTTTTCTTTTAAAATAAACGCACTAAAAATCACAACCAAAACAGGAATTGAAGTCGTAATAATAGAAGCGTCAATAGGAGAAGTTAAGTTAAGACCGTGGAAAAATAATAATTGATTAGTAGCGATTCCAAAAAGACCACAAAATAGGAGCCGAACATAATCTTTTTTATCTATTTTTTCTTTGACAAATAATTTGATAATCCAAAATAAAATTCCAGCAACTAAAACCCGAAGAAAAACAAATGCAGAAGGCTCTATTTTATCAGGCATTACACCTTTGGCAATCAAATAATTAGCACCATAAATAAGATTAGCTCCAAGTAAGGCAAAATGTGCTTTTGTAATGTTTTTACTCAATTTTTGATGGTTTTTTAAAGTTGAAAATTACGAAAAGAGTTTTAAACTTTTTGATTTTTGATTAATTAAACCAAACACTTCACTATTTTCTATTTAAACCGTAAATTTGCCACTTCTGAAAACAGAATACAATGCAATACAATCATAAAGAAATAGAAGCCAATTGGCAAAAACATTGGGCAGAAAAACAGACGTTTAAAGCTTCAAATAATTCTGACAAACCAAAATATTATGTCTTAGATATGTTTCCATATCCATCAGGAGCAGGATTACATGTTGGACATCCTTTAGGCTACATAGCATCCGATATTTATGCAAGATACAAACGTCATAAAGGCTTTAATGTATTACATCCACAAGGCTATGATTCGTTTGGTTTACCAGCCGAACAATATGCAATTCAAACAGGTCAGCATCCAGCCAAAACAACGGAAGAAAACATAAAAACATACCGAAGACAATTAGATAGAATCGGTTTTTCATTTGATTGGTCAAGAGAAATAAAAACGTCTGATCCAAATTATTATAAATGGACACAATGGATTTTTATTCAGATATTCAATTCGTGGTATAACAAAGATACTGATAAGGCAGAAGATATTTCTACGTTAGTTTCATTATTTGAAACAGCAGGAAATAAAAAGGTAAATGCTGTGTGTGATGATGAGATTCAGGCTTTTACTGCATCGGCTTGGAAAAAATTTTCAAAGAAAAAACAAGAAGAGATACTTTTAAAATACAGACTTACATACCTTTCGGAAACCGAAGTAAATTGGTGTCCAGAATTGGGAACGGTATTGGCAAATGACGAAATTATAAATGGCGTTTCAGAACGTGGAGGTCATCCAGTAATTCGTAAAAAAATGATGCAATGGTCTATGCGAATTTCTGCATATGCACAACGTTTATTAGATGGATTGCAAAAAATTGATTGGCCACAACCATTAAAAGATTCACAAACCAATTGGATTGGTCGTTCTCAAGGAGCAATGGTTTCTTTTAAGGTATTGCCAAATGAAGCTTCTGAAGAAACAGGACCCCTTTCTTATAAAAAGATTGAAGAAATAAAAGAATTGCGACTAAATTCACCTAAAACAACAAGTTTGCTTTGGGATAAATTAAGAAAGAAAAAAGGCGCGATAAAATTTAGACAGCAATACATTTTAGGTGGTTTTCTTACCGATTTTGTGTGCTTTAATAAAAAAACAATTGTTGAATTTGTAGGAAAAGATGACGAGATAGAAAGAGCCAATTATTTTGCATCGGAAGGTTATGCTGTTGTATATATTTCTAACGATGAGATTCTTAAAAATATAGATGCAGTACTTTCTAAAATCAATAACGGAATTCAATTTCCAAAGATTGCAGAAATACAAAAAGTTGCGAAAAAGAAAGTTAAAAAAGAAGTTGAAAAACAGATAGATGTGTTTACTACACGTCCTGATACAATTTTTGGAGTAAGTTTTATGACGCTTGCGCCAGAACACGAGTTAGTGTCACAAATTGTAACAGACAAACAGAAAAAAGCAGTAAACGCATACATAACTGCAACTGCAAAACGTTCTGAGCGTGATAGAATGGCTGACGTAAAAACAATCTCAGGAGTATTTACTGGAGCGTATGCTGAGCATCCGTTTACAGGAGAAAAAGTACAAATTTGGATTGGAGATTACGTTCTTGCAAGTTACGGAACAGGAGCTGTGATGGCGGTTCCTTGTGGTGACCAACGTGATTATGATTTCGCCAAACATTTTGATATAGAGATTCCAAATATTTTTGAAGGTGTAGATATTTCTGAAAATGCATACGAAGGAAAAGAAGGAACAAAGATTTCAAATTCTGATTTTTTAAACGGATTGCCTTATAAAAAAGCAATGAAAACTATTATTTACGAATTAGAAAAACGTAAAATAGGTTTCGGGAAAATAAATTATCGTTTGCGAGATGCAGTATTCTCTCGTCAGCGATATTGGGGAGAACCATTTCCAGTATATTACAAAAACGGAATGCCTCAAATGATTGATGCAAAACACTTGCCAATCGAATTGCCAGAAGTTGAAAAATATTTACCAACCAAAGACGGAAAACCACCATTAGGAAATGCTGAAGTTTGGGCTTGGGACACGGAAAATAATGCTATAGTTTCAAATGATAAAATAAATAAAGCCACAGTGTTTCCATTAGAACTCAACACAATGCCTGGTTGGGCAGGAAGTTCATGGTATTTTAACCGTTATATGGATGCTAAAAATTCAGAAGAGTTTGCGAGCAAAGAAGCACTTGACTATTGGCAAGATGTGGACTTATATATTGGCGGAAGCGAACACGCAACAGGGCATTTATTATACGCACGGTTTTGGCAAAAATTCTTATTCGATAAAGGAATTGTACCTGTAGATGAGTTTGCAAAAAAGTTGATTAATCAAGGGATGATTACTGGAGCGAGTGCGTTCAGTTATAGGTTTTCTTGGATGACTGTATCAAATCCAGATAAAGGTTTTGATATTTTAGACCCTAAAATGCCAAATTTCTTCATTTCAAAATCGATATATGATAAAATTCAAAACGGAGATGCTGAAGAGATTGCAAAAATGAAATCCATATATGTTAATACTTTGAATGAAATTTTCTCTGGCTCAGAAGTCGATGTAGTTGGAAATAAAGGAATAACCGTATCTCCTAGACGCCTAAATGTTTCATTAGTAAATGCTTCTGATGAATTAGAGGATATTGAAGCTTTTAAAAATGACCCTTTAAATAAAGGTTATAAAAACGCGATTTTTATAGGGGAAAATGGAGAGATAATTGAAGGGAAAAATGACAAATACATTGTAGGTCGCGAAGTCGAAAAAATGTCAAAATCCAAATACAATGTAGTAAGTCCAGACGCAATATGCGAAGAATACGGCGCAGACTCTTTACGTTTGTTTGAAATGTTTTTAGGACCTTTAGAGCAATCAAAACCTTGGAAAACTTCAGGAATTTCAGGTGTATATTCATTTTTGAAGAAACTGTGGAAATTATACCATTTAGGAGAAAATGAAACATTCTTTGTTTCAGAAGAAAAAGCAACAAAAGAGGAGTTAAAAACGCTACACAAAACCATCAAAAAAGTAGATGAAGACATTGCTAATTTTTCATTCAATACATCAGTAAGTTCATTTATGATTGCGGTAAACGAATTAACAGCATTAAAATGCAATAGCCGAGAAGTTTTAGAACCTTTAACAATTTTAATTTCGCCGTATGCACCACATATTTCTGAAGAATTATGGAGTAAGTTAGGAAATAAAGAGTCTATTTCTACTGTAGAATTCCCTGAGTTTGATGAAAAACATCTGGTAGAAAGTTCTAAGAATTATCCAATTTCGTTTAACGGTAAAATGCGTTTTATGTTAGAATTTCCATTAGACATGAGTAAAGAAGAAATAGAAAAACAAGTCTTGGTACACGAAAAAACAATAGCACAATTAGATGGTAGAACACCTAAAAAAGTAATTGTAGTTCCAGGAAAAATTGTAAATATTGTAGGGTAAGTATGGACTTCAACATAGAAATAATAGGTTTGATTGCTGCTTTTTTTACAACAGCAGCATTTGTACCTCAAGTTATCAAAACTTGGAAAACTAAAGAAGTTGAAAACCTTTCTTTAACTATGTATTTAACCATGTTAACAGGAGTTGTTTTATGGCTTATTTACGGAATTAACATCAACAGCCTT
This sequence comes from Flavobacteriaceae bacterium, assembly GCA_021647835.1. Classification (GTDB taxonomy): domain Bacteria; phylum Bacteroidota; class Bacteroidia; order Flavobacteriales; family Flavobacteriaceae; genus Urechidicola. The sequence goes on from JAKITY010000012.1 coordinate 10,634, forward strand.
TCTATAATTTTGGCAAATATCGTTACCATAACATTGGTTTGTGTGATTATATTTCTGAAATTTCGTTATAAATAAAATTCTTGGTATATTTATTGTGTCTTTTGAATTCAAAAATGATTAATGAGTAGCAGAAAATTATCTTTACAAAATCGCGTTTTTTTATCAATGATATTATTGATATTAATAGCATCTGTTTTGATAGCGACAGTTACTATTTTTCAATATAATGAACAAGCAGAAGAGTATAATAAAGGAAGACTTGAACGTAAAGAAAGAGCAATTGTCCATCATTTTAGTGTAGATATTAGCAATACAACGTATCAAGTTGAAACATCAGAATTAGAAACTATTTTTAAGAAAAAAATCTTTGAGATTTCTAAAATCCACAATTTAGAAATTGGAATTTATGACCTTCAAGGAAATTTTATTGTTTCTTCTAATAGAGATTTTGTCAAGGATACTATCATAAGAGAAGTTTCAGTAAAAGTATTGTCAAAACTTGACGAAAGCACACACAGATATGTAGAAAGAGAGCGAAAAGAAGGCAAAGAATTTCAGTCGTTATACACCTATTTGTATGATGATAAAGCAAAACCAATTGGAATTATTCACTTGCCATATTTAGAAGATAGTTCTGAAAAAGATAGGGAATTAAAAGAATTTTTATCACGATTAGGTCTTGGTTTTTTACTGATGTTTGCAATTGGTTTGGCATTCGCATATTTCATTTCAAGTTATATTACACGTTCATTAAAAACGATAAGTCATAAGATGAGTATGACAAGAATTTTTAAGCGAAATGAGAAAATAGTGATAAAAGAAGCGAGTAAAGAAATACATGATTTAGTTGATTCATACAACAGTATGATTGATGATTTGGAAGAAAGTGCTGTAAAATTAGCACAAAGCGAGCGTGAACAAGCATGGCGAGAAATGGCAAAACAAGTAGCGCATGAAATCAAGAATCCGTTGACGCCAATGCGTTTGACGGTGCAGAGTTTTGAGCGAAAATTTGATCCATCAGATCCAAAAATCCATCATAAATTAAAAGAATACAGCAAAACTTTAATTCAGCAGATAGATGTGATGAGTTCAATTGCTTCTGCTTTTTCTGATTTTGCCAAAATGCCAACAGCAAAACGCGAAGAGATTAATGTTGTTGCTATTGTAAAACACGCTACTGAAATTTTCACAGAACCCTATATTTCTTTTTATTCGGATGCTAAAGTAATTACGGCAAACCTTGATAAAATGCAACTAACTAGAGTTGTTACAAATCTGATTAAAAATGCAACTCAAGCGATTGGAGAAACAGAAAATCCATCAGTAGAAATAAAAGTAACGGAAGATAAAAACAATGTAATAATTTCTGTTGCAGATAATGGCAAAGGAATATCAGACGAAACAAAAGATAAGGTTTTTGAACCAAAATTTACAACAAAATCAAGCGGAATGGGACTTGGATTACCTATGATTAAAAATATTATTGAGGCTTATGATGGAACAATTTCGTTTACATCAGCCGTTAATCATGGAACAGTATTTACAGTAATATTACCCAAAAAATAAAAAATACACGAATGTCTCCTCGAGCGGAGTCGAGAACTAAATAAAAACCAAACAAACATGAACTACGAAAATATTTTATTCAACCAAAATGATAGCGTTTTAACAATCACCATCAACAGACCGAATCAATTAAATGCACTAAATAAAGCAACAATTTTAGAGTTGCACAATGCTTTTGCAACTGCTGATTCAGACAAATCTGTACGAGCAATTATCATCACAGGAAGTGGAGAAAAAGCCTTTGTTGCAGGAGCAGATATCAAAGAATTTTCAGATTTTGATACTTCGCAAGCAGCAGTATTATCAAAAAACGGACACGATTTATTGTTTGATTTTGTAGAAAATTTATCAACTCCAGTTATTGCTGCAATCAACGGGTTTGCACTTGGTGGAGGTCTTGAATTGGCAATGTCTGCGCATTTTAGAATTGCGAGCGACAACGCAAGAATAGGATTGCCAGAAGTGTCGTTAGGTGTCATTCCAGGATATGGAGGCACACAGCGTTTGCCACAATTAGTAGGAAAAGGAAAAGCAATGGAAATGATTATGACTGCCAATATGATAACTGCTGAAGAAGCCAAAGAAGTTAGCTTGGTAAATCACGTAGTTACTCAAGAAGAATTATTGCCACTTGCTAAAAAATTGGCAACTAGAATTTCTCGAAATTCAAGTACTGCAATTTCTGAAGCGATACATGCCGTAAATGCAAACTTTAAAACTGGAGTGAACGGATTTGACGTAGAAATTAAAAATTTTGGAAATTGTTTTGGGAGCGAAGATTTTAAAGAAGGTACAGCAGCTTTTTTAGAGAAAAGAAAGCCGAATTTTAAATAATTAAAAAACCTTGTTTTTGAATGAAAACAGTCAAAAAAGTTTAATTTTCGTTCATTTTTGATTAAAAAGAGACAATAAAAGCACAAAAAACCATTTTTTTTAATTTTAAAACTAAAGGCTGAATACTGCAAACTGAAGACTATTTTTTACCATCCCATTCAGCAAAAAACTGATCTAAAAACACCTTCATATATTCATGCCTCTTAACGGCAAGTTGCCGTCCGGTTTTTGTGTTCATTTTATCTTTTAGAAGCAATAATTTTTCGTAAAAATGATTAATTGTTGGCGCAGAAGATTTTTTATATTCTTCTTTACTCATATTCAAGTTTGGTTTTATCTCAGGATTGTATAGTTGTCTGTTTTTAAAGCCACCATAATTAAAACACCTCGCAACGCCAATAGCGCCAATAGCATCCAATCTATCAGCATCTTGAATAACATCTAATTCGGGAGAGGAAAAACGATCTTTTTCACCTTTCGATAGTGAAGATTTAAAAGAAATATTATCAACAATCTGTACAATGTGCTCGATAATAGTGCTGTCAACATTCTGAGAAAATAAAAATTCTCTCGCCATTTTTGGACCAACAGTTTCATCTCCATCATAAAATTTTGCATCGGCAATATCATGGAGTAATGCTCCAAGAGCGACTATAAAATCATCAACATTTTCATTTTTAGAAATGAGTTTAACGTTTTTATAAACACGCTCAATATGAAACCAATCGTGTCCACCTTCAGCATTTTCAAGTGTTTTTTTGACAAACGTAATTGTGTTTTCTATTATTTTTTCTTCGGAAGTACTCATAAATTTAGTGCTAAAATTAACGTCAATTCGAGTGATTTTTAGAAATATTAATTTCTGAAAATTGTATCGAGAATTAGATTATAAAAATAAAAAAAATCCTCAAAAAGAGGATTTTTAAATAGTGTTTTATTTAGAATGAGTTTTTTAACAAAACTCTTCATAAGCACCTGTCAAGTTTGCAGCAATCATTTCTGCAGAACGACCTTCAATATGATGACGCTCTAACATGTGAACCAATTGACCATCTTTAAACAATGCAATTGCAGGTGACGATGGTGGAAAAGGAATCATGAATTCACGCGCTTTATTGGTTGCATCAGCATCAACACCCGCAAAAACTGTTGTTAAATTAGCTGGCGATTTATCATTTTGTAAAGAAGCAATTGCTCCTGGACGTGCAGTTCCTGCTGCACAACCGCAAACAGAATTTACCATGACCAATGTTGTTCCTTCTTTTGCCAAAGCAGTTGTTACTTCTTCGGTTGTATGTAATGATGTAAAACCTGCAGCTTCTAATTCGGCTTTCATAGGTCTTACCAATTCTTCTGGATACATAATATATGTGTTTAAAATATTGACTACAAAGATACGAATTTAATTTAATGAAACTCATTTTGTTTTATGATGGATTTGGATTGAGATTTTAACTACCTTTGAGTTTTAAAAACAGAAATGGGAAGTTTTACAAAATATTTAGGAGCATCACTTGGATGGTCTTTTGGTGGACCAATTGGTGCAATCATTGGTTTTGTTTTAGGAAGTGTTATTGATGGTTTTTCTGAAGGAGGTATCAAAAATGAAGGAACTTATAGAATACCAAATCAAGGCAGAAAAAGGGTAAATAGAACACAATCTGGAGATTTCGAAATGAGCCTTTTGATATTATCAGCAGTTGTAATAAAAGCAGATGGTAAAGTTGATAAACGTGAATTGAGTTATGTGAGGAATCATTTTACCCAAATGTATGGCACAACGCGTGCAAATCATGCGTTTAAATTATTTAATGGAATTATCAAAAACAACAACATTTCTACACGCCAAGTTTGCCTTCAAATTCGTCAACAAATGGCACACGCATCAAGATTACAGTTACTACATTACTTATTTAATATTGCAAAATCAGATGGCTTTGTAACAGAATCAGAAATAAATATGATTCATAAAATTGCAGGGTATTTAAACATCAGTAATTATGATTTCGAATCAATCAAAGCGATGTTTTATAGTGGAATTAACAATGCGTATAAAGTTTTGGAGATAAATAAATCGGTAACAGACCTTGAAGTAAAGAAAGCCTACAGAAAATTAGTGAAAAAACACCACCCAGATAAACTACAACACTTAGGAAAAGAACATTTAAAAGGAGCGGAAGAAAAGTTTAGGCAAATTCAAAAAGCCTACGAAGACATCAAAAAAGAGAGAGGAATGTAATTTTTTACAGCATATACGTCTATTAAGTCTCTTTTTTACAACAAAACAAATTGCAAGAAAAACAAAAAACCCCACCATTTATCGTAGATTTTCGACCATTCATCATTTTGTTGTTTTTTTTTAAAAAAAAACAACAAATGTTAACAAAGTGTTAAGTTTTTTTTATTTTTGCATCTGGTTGAAAGAAAAGTGCTTTTGGTTAGAGTGTAACCTGTAATTTCACTTTTTTGACCTAAGATACTATTTATATTCAAGATATTAATTCAATTATATAGTTTATGAAAATTTTTACTCAATTCTCAATTAATTCAGTTTTAATAAAACGATCAGTACTCACCTTTTTACTTTCAATTTTTGCTTTTAATACAATTCAAGCGCAATGCCCTACAATTGAACCAGAAGGTGTTTACAACCCTAAGGACGATATTTTAATAACATCCTATCATCAATCTATAGCAAGAACAGAAAATGGATATATTACTTGGGGAGAAGATATGGCTTCGAATGGTACAGGAGACCCTATAATGCAAGAGATTTCTCCAGCAAACGGGTATAATTATACAGGTGCAATAGTGCAATATGCAGTTTCAGGAAATACTGGAGGGCAAGCTTTTCTGCTTACAACAACAGGATTATATGCTTGGGGATTAGTAGATGAAGTTGTAAATAGTGATTTTGTTTCAGGTAGTGCATTTGCAGTAATGGCATTGCCAGGAGTTGTTACTGCTACAGATGTGATAGATTTATTTGCCACATCAAATGCATTTGTAATAATAACTACTACTGGAGAGGTTTGGGTAGCATCTAGAGAATCTAGGGTAAGTGGAAATACGTCAACGAACACAGCAATTTGGCAAAATGTTCAAACATCTGCAGGAGTACCTTTAACAGATGTATTTCATGTAACTGGTAGCGATGTAGCATTATATGCACAACAAAACGATGGAGATATTTTTGTTTGGGGTAATAGCGTGTATCTTGGGGACGGAAATGGAGCTTCAAACTATGATTATGCAACACAAATGACTGCTCCTGCCTCAACTCCAACCTATATTTCATCTTATTTTAATGATACAGATACTCAACATGGAGTGCTAGCTTTAGGGCAAGATGGTAGAATTTATGGAGTGGGGCATAACACTGCAAACAGAATAATTACCGAAACTACAGGAGCGGTTTTAAATTGGGAAACGATAAAATACTCAAATGGTATTGAGATGACAAATGTTTTACAGATTTCAACCAATCAAACTTCAGAACAATTTTCTAGTGCGGCTGCTATTGTAGACGGGGTATTACCTTCTGATCCAAATAATTTATACACATGGGGAAACGATAATTTCGGAAATATTGGTCATGGTAATGCAGGTTTGGTAGAATTTCCAAGTGTGCCTGGGGGATATACATTAGGTGTTGATGATGCAATTTATGTAAGTGTTGGTGGCCATGCAACTACTATTTACAACAAGTCAACTAAAACAATATGTTTTACAGGTCATGTTATTGATAATAGTACTGGTGGTCTTACAGGTGCAACGGCTACATCTTTTGTATGTATTACAGTTGTTAACTTTGATTTATGTGGAGTTAATACGTGTTTAGTAGATGGGATTTCTGCAACCAATACTTCTACTTGTAACGATAATGGTACACCTTCTAACATTAATGATGATACATTTACAGCAGATATTACGGTAACTTTTACAGATGCACCTGTAACTGGTACATTAGATTTAACTGGAGATGGTACGGCTTCAGTTTCTGTAGTTGGTTTAACATCACCACATATTTTTGTAGGTGTTATTTTACCAGCAAATGGTAGTGCAATTTCATTAACGGCAGCATTCTCTGATGATACGGCATGTACATTTACAAATCCTACAGTAGTTAATGCTCCTTTTGAGTGTAGTGATGTTGCATGTCCAGATGTTATACCACCAGGAAGTCCAACAGCAGCACTAACTGCAGCTGATGTTACTTTTGATATAACAAATTTAGCGGATGAGGGTAGTTCAAACTTCTCTACAAAGCAATTTAATAGTATAACTATTGTAGGCGAACCAAACCCGTTTACCGATTTGTTAACACCTGATACAGTTACATATTCGTATGCAACACCAGGAGTAGCTTCGCAAGAAATAATTGAAAACGGAGTGATTGGTATTAATATTACTGACGGTCCAGCAATTTTTGATCCAGAACTTATTGCAGTAAATTCAAGCAGAAATTTGAATTTTTACCTTAATAATAATCTTACTATTGAGCCTACAGATTATGTGAATTTTGAGTTTAGCTTTGATATAAGTTCGGCTTCAAATCGTTATGTTATTATTACCGAAAGAGGTGGTAATAATACGATGGAAGTTCAAGCCATTGATGCTGCAGGCAACCTTATAGGAACTCCCCGTATAGTCGATGATTTGGCAGGAGGTACAACGACTTATATTGCTACAGGCCATAATAATGACAATGGTCAACAGATTTATGCAACTATATATCCTCTAACAGCATTTGTAGGTCCTGGTGTTCCTATCAATGGTGTTCGTCTAACTCAAACAGGCGCTCCTTCTGATGGAGGAGATGGTAAGATTTTTATAGTGTATGATCCATTTTTTTTAACACCTCCACCAACATTACTACTTACATCAACAGTTACTCAACCTGTTTGCCCTTCCAATGAAGGAACTATTACAATTGATGCTATTGACAATGGAGGAGGCGCAATAGAGTATAGTATTAATGGAGCAGTAGGACCTTGGCAAGCATCAAACGTTTTTACTATTGGTCCAGGAAATTATACAATAGCCGCAAGGTATGTTAGTGCACCATCATGTATTAATATTGGTAACACAGCATTTGTTCTTGTAGATGCAGGATGTATAATAATCGATGCGGTAGATGATAGTACAACAGGAATAAATGGAACAACAGGTGCAACAGGCGTTATTGATGTCTTTACCAATGACACGTTAAACGGCGTTGCAGTAGTTCCAGCAGATGTAACCTTAACAGAAACGGTTGCCGATCCAAATGGATATTTAACATTAAATGCAGATGGTACAGTAGATGTTGGAGCAAATACACCGCCAGGAACATATCAGTTAACCTATCAGATTTGTGAGAATTTAAACCCAACAAATTGTGATACTGCAACGGCAACCGTAGTTGTACCAAACACTACAGATGCCATTAACGATATCAACGATACTTTTGTTGATTTACCAGTTAGCGGTAATGTTTTAACGAATGACGAGGACGAAGAAGGCGGTAATCAAACAGTAGATTCATACGATGCTGTAACGTCAAATGGCGGCATAGTCGCTATGAACCCAGACGGAACATATCTTTACACGCCACCAGCAGGATTTGAAGGAACAGACACGTTTAGTTACACAATCTGTGATGATCAAGTGCCACAAGCCTGTGATACGGCAACGGTAACGATAGAGGTATCTCCAGAGCCATCAACAGTGGATAACAATCTACCAGTAGCGAATGATGATACGGCTACAACGGAGGTAAACACACCAGTAGATGGAAGTTTATTGCCAAACGATTTTGATCCAGACGGAGATACTATTACAGTAAATACAACACCAATTACAAATCCAACAAATGGAAGCGTAGTAATCAATCCAGATGGTACTTACACATACACGCCAGACCCAGGATTTGAGGGAGAAGACAGTTTTGTGTATGAGATTTGTGATGACGGTACGCCTCAAGAATGTACAGAAGCCACGGTAACAATTACCGTTTTGCCAGACGATGGAGGCGCGAATGATACCTATGCGAATGACGATGCATATAATGGTAATATAGACACTCCAATTACAGGAGGCGTGTTAGACAATGACAACGACCCAGAATCAAACAATCAAACGGTAAACCCAACACCAATAGACGATGTAGATAACGGTACATTAGTATTGAATGCAGACGGTACGTTTACCTATACACCAGATCCAGGCTTTAGCGGTACAGATAGTTTTGTGTATGAAGTTTGTGATGATGGCTCTCCAGTAGAGTGTGATGAGGCTACGGTTTATATCACGATAAACCCAACAATAAACCCATCAATGAGTTTAGAGAAAACAGGAACCTATGACGATACAAACGGTAATGGAATAGTAGATGTAGGAGACACAATAGAATATGCCTTTACAGTAATCAACACAGGAGATGTTGACTTAACGAATGTTACAATATCCGATCCATTATTGGTCTCGCCAAATGGAAGTATTTCAGGAGGACCAATAGCCTTATTGGCAGTTGGAACAAATGACGCAACAACCTTTACGGGTAGTTATATGCTTACACAGGCAGATATCGACAATGGAAGTTTTACTAATGTAGCGACAGTTACAGGTACTGACCCAGACGGAGGCACAGTAAGTGATGATTCAGATGACCCAACGGATGGAGCAAATAATGATAACAACGGTGATGGCGATCCAGATGACCCAACGATAACGAATTTAGACAATCCAATGATTTCTGTAGAGAAGGTAGGAGTTTATGCTGATGTTGCAGATGGAATTACAACTTTTGTAGGAATAGATGCAGGAGATACAATTACTTATACCTTTACAGTAACCAACACAGGAAATGTGGACGTTGATAATTTAGTAATTGATGATACTACAATAGGCGTAGTAGGTTTAGTAGTTGCACCAAGTATGTTAACACCAGGAGCAGTAGGAACTGCTACGTACGTTTACACGATTACTCAGGCAGATATTGATGCGGGCGAGATTGTAAATACAGCCACAGCAAGTGGAACAGATCCAAACGGCGATCCAGTAAGTGATACGAGTGATGATCCAAATGATTTGAATGAAGACGATCCAAATAATGATGGTGAGCCAGATGATCCAACGATAACAGATTTAACGAACCCAAGAGTGGAGTTAGAGAAAGTAGGAACCTATGCAGATACAGATGGAAACGGTGTTGTAAATGTAGGCGACATTATTACGTATGCCTTTACAGTAACCAATACAGGAAATGTAACTATAAACAACTTAATGATTGATGACGCTACGATAGGCGTAACAGGATTGGCAGTAGTTTCAGGAACATTATTACCAGGACAAACAGGAATTGCTAGTTATGATTATGCGATTACTCAGGCAGATATTGACGCAGGAGGAATTACAAACACAGCAACTGTAACAGGACAAGATCCAGATGGTAATGATGTTGTGGATACGAGTGATGATCCAGCGGACTTGAATGATGACGATCCAAATAATGATGGCGATCCAGATGACCCAACGATAACGAATTTGAACAATCCAATGTTGAGTATTGAGAAGACGGGAATGATTGTTGACACGAATGGAAATGGAATAGTTGGAGACCCAGGAGATGACATAAACTATGTGTTTACGGTAACCAACACAGGAAATGTAGATTTGACAGGAATTACAGTGTCAGACCCATTATTTACAGTTGTTGGAGGTCCAATAGACTTAGTAACTGGAGCAAATGACACAACGACCTTTACAGGAACCTACACAATAACAGGTGCTGATACTCTTGCAGGAGAAGTTATTAATGTTGCGGTAGCAACAGGGACAGGAATGGATATGAATGGTAATTTAGTAGATGTTAGCGATACTAGTGATGATCCAAGTGATTTGAATGATGACGATCCAAACAACGATGGCGAGCCAGATGATCCAACGATAATAGACTTGCCAGCAATAAATGATATTTCATTAGTAAAAACAGTTACAGATGGTAATTACTCACCAATAATGGGAGAGCAAATAACTTTTGATATTGTAGTAACGAATGATGGTCCTATGCCAGCAACAGGAGTAACAGTATTAGATTTATTACCTTCAGGATATACTTACATAAGTCATGGAGGTGGTGGCTCAGGAACGTATGATCCAGTAACAGGAATGTGGACAGGATTAGATGATATGCCAGCAGGAACATCGTTAACCTTATCAATTACAGTAGAAGTATTGATGACAGGAGATTATGTAAACGTTGCTGAAGTGATGGCTGCAAATGAATTAGACATTGATTCTCCACATGGAAATGGAATTTTAGCTGAAGACGATATGGACAACGCAGTTGTAACACCAGTAGAGCCAACGGCAGATTTAGAATTGACCAAGATAATTTCAGATGGAAACGATACACCATATGTAGGCGATGAGATTACATTTGATATTAGCATCACAAATGTAGCGGGACAAGAAGCAACAGGCGTTGAAGTTATGGAGTTATTAGCTTCGGGTTATACTTACGTGAGTCATAGTGTGTCTTCAGGTATTTATGATTTCACTACAGGAGTATGGACAGACATCGATAATATTCCAGAAGGAAGTTCGGAGACGTTAACAATTACAGCGATTGTAAATGTTAGTGGAGATTACACGAACACTGCAGAGATAATGTTATCAGATTTATTAGATCCAGACTCTGTACCAGGAAATGGAGATCCATTAGAAGATGATATTTCTACAATTGATACAATTGTTCCATTACCTGTAGTAGATATTTCAGTAACGAAAGAAGTAGATAACACTACACCAATTGCAGGAGATGAGCAAGTTACCTTTACGGTAAGAGTAAGTAATGACGGTCCAAGTGATGCAACAGGCGTTGAAATCTTAGATTTGTTACCTTCAGGATTTACCTATGTAAGTTCTACAACAACAGCAGGAACGTATGATGACTTTACAGGAATTTGGAATGTTGGAGGTCTTGCAAACGGTATAACAGAAACAATGACCGTAACTGTTGAAGTACTATCTTTAGGAGACTGGGTAAACATTGCAGAGTTAGTTGCTGTAAATGAGTTTGATCAAGATTCAGAGCCAGATAATGGAGTTAGTTTTGAAGACGACTATGCTGAAGTTGCAGTTGTACCGGAGATGTTGTTAACAATCCCAGAAGGATTCACTCCAAACGGCGATGGTACGAACGATGTATTTGAGATAGAACATTTACAAGTATTGTATCCAAACTTCTCTATGGAAATTGTAAACCGTTGGGGTAATATTGTGTACAAGTACACTCACAATGGAGATGAAGCATCAACACCACAATGGTGGGATGGATTCTCAACAGGCAGAATGACGTTAAACGATACAGAAATGGCACCAACAGGAACTTATTTCTACGCTATCTACTTTAACAAAGACGGAAGAGAGCCACAATCAGGTTGGATATATTTAAGAAAATAATAAACACTTTGTAGCGTTTGTTTGAAGAAATGAACGCTACATAAATTCTTTTAAAACACTTTTATGAAGAAAATAAAATTACTATCAGGAATTATGATTTTGTTGTCATTAAGCACCGTTTTTGGGCAGCAAGATCCACAGTACACACAGTATATGTATAACCAAAACGTATTGAATCCAGCATATGCAGGATCTAAGGGTGTACTTAGTTTAGGATTATTGGGAAGAACCCAATGGGTTGGTGTAGATGGAGCGCCACAAACATTAACCTTATCTATGCACGCACCTATTGGAAACGCTGTAGGATTAGGACTTTCTGTTATAAGCGATAGAATAGGACCCGCAAAGGAAGATAATCTATATGCAGATTTCTCATATACCATTCCTACCTCTGAAAATGGAAATTTAGCCTTTGGTTTAAAAGCAGGATTTTCTTTTTTAAATGTTAGAGCATTGGAAGGGTTAGATACTGATGTTCTTTTGAATGAGCCAGTTAATCAGACTTCTCCTAATTTTGGAGCAGGTATTTTTTACTATACTCAAAAGTTTTACGCAGGATTATCTGTTCCTAATTTTCTAGAGACAAGACACATAGAAACAACAGGAGGCGCAGTAAGTACGGCTTCAGAGAAGATGCATTATTTCTTTACGACAGGATATGTTTTTGATATAAATGATGATTTAAAACTAAAACCATCAGCAATGGTAAAGGCAGCAATGGGCGCACCCGTTTCGATAGATTTATCTGCCAATGCGTTGATTAACGATAAGATTGAGTTTGGTTTAAACTATAGATTAGATGATTCTGTAAGTGCAATGATTGGGGTTTTTGTAACCGAAGACATGCGTATAGGGTATGCTTATGATTACACAACTTCTAATTTTGGACAGTTCAATTCAGGATCACACGAGATAATGTTATTGTTTGACTTCAACAGAAGAAAAATAAAAAGCCCTAGATTCTTTTAATATATAAAACAAATAAAGATGAAACATTTAAAAAATGTTCACAAACACTTAAATACAACAAGTATGATGAGTAAAAAAATTACTTTAATAGCGTTCCTTTTATGTTGGGGACTAATGCATTCGCAAGACGATAATTTCAGCATAAAAAATTTGGATGTAAATACGAAAAACTCTGATTTTGGAGTTACGTACATAGGAGATACCGTTGCAATTTACGCCTCTACTAAAAAAGGGAAGAGAACCATTAGAAAAAGAAACTGGAAGCAAAACAAGCAACCCTATTTGGAATTGTATTCAGGAAATATTTCTTCAGATGGAGAGATTAATGACAGTGAACTTTTCTCTAGTGCAATCAACACAAGATACCACGAGTCGAATGTAACTTTTACCAAAGATTTAAAAACGGTTTATTTTTCGAGAGACAACTCTATTGATGGTAAAAAAAGAGTAAAAGCAACAGAAGGAAAAGATAAAGGCTGGATGTTGATACAATTATATAAAGCAACAGTTGCTGAGAATGGTGAGTGGACCAACATTGTTCCAATGCCATTTAACAATGACAATTATCAAACAGGACATCCATCGTTAAACAAGGCAGAAGATAAGTTGTATTTCACTTCAGATATGCCTGGAGGTTATGGTATGACGGATATTTATGTGGTTACTGTAAATGGAGATGGTACTTATGGAGAGCCAAGAAATTTAGGATCAAAAATAAACACACCAAGCAAAGAGATGTTTCCTTTTATTTCGGAAGACGATGTGCTTTACTTTTCCTCTGATGGACAATTGTTTTCTCATGGAGGTTTAGATCTATACGCTTCAAGGTTGGGAGATAGATACAAAGACGATTCACCAACACACTTAGGAATACCTTTAAACAGTGCAAAAGATGATTTTGCCTTAGTATATCAATCAGGGAAATCAACAGGACACTTCTCCTCAAATAGAGAAGGCGGAAAAGGAGATGACGATATTTACTTTTTTGAACGATTAAAACCAATATTTAAAGATAAAGGCTGTAACCAAATAGCACAAGGAGTAGTGCGAGATAAAAAATCAGGAGCACTATTACCAAAAACGTTGGTAACACTTTACAAAGAAGGTAAGAAGGAAGAGAGTGTTATTGTAGGAAGCGATGCTTCATTTCAGTTTACTGTTGATTGTGAGTCTAATTATAAGGTTGTTGGAGAAAAATTGACCTATACTCCAGATGAAGAAACATTTCTTACCTCTTTAAAGGCAGATTTAGAATTAGATTTATCATTGAATTTAGAAGATGCGGAAGAATTTGTTACTGTTGGGGATAAGGTTTTAATTAAGATAAATCCAATTTATTTTGATTACGACAAATCAAATATCCGTCCAGATGCTGAGATAGAGTTGAATACAGTGATTACGGTTATGAATAAATACCCTAATTTAATTATAGAAGGAGGTTCCCATACGGACAGTAGAGCAACCTATAGTTATAATGAGAAATTATCATCGAGAAGAGCAAAATCTACGGTTGATTATATTATGAGAGTAGGAAAGATAAATTGGAGTAGAATATCAGCAAGAGGATATGGAGAGATACAACCTGTAAATAAGTGTTCAGATAATGTAAAATGTACAGAGGAAGAGCACCAACTAAATAGAAGAACAGAGTTTGTTATAAAAAACCCTGAAGTAATTAACAAGTAATTTAAGAATACAGGAAACCTAAAAAAAGCGTTCATTTAAAAAATGAACACTTTTTTTAGGTTAAGTAAGTTTCCAATCTTTCTGGACCTTCAAGAACTGTCCGTATAATTTGCATAGTTCCGTCATCGTGCGAAATAGTATGCCATTTAATGAGTGTAATCTCACTATTTTCAATTTCAATACCTGTAATTGCTCTTGGATGCACACAACTACCATCATTAAAATAAGGCAATTCATTGGGTTTTGGGAAACGAGGACGATGCGTATGACCTGCAATAACCATTTGATTATTGTTGTTGAGAATCCATTTTTTTATTCTGCGCTCTACCTTTATGAGTTCTCGATAGTTTTTAGCAGGACTCGTAGGGTCTTTTATTCCAAAGATGTTCTGCAATGGTTGCCAAAAGAAACGCACTAAAAACCGACTTAATTTCCATAAAACATAGTTGAAAAAATCGGCTTGATGTCCGTGAATTAATAAAATATTTTTTTTAAAGCCTTCAATACTAAGCACAATACTTTCATTAAATTCTAAGTTTTTAAAAAGTTCAATATTCTTGCCAGTTATTACATCAAAATAAGAGCCAAGCAATTTTTTTACTGTTTCTGGTTTTTGATATACCATATCATGATTTCCATAAATCATATGAAGCCTATTGCTATCGTGAAATTTTTTCAATAGAATATAAATGTTTTTATACGATTCAAAAATAGCTTCAAAATGATGGTTTTCCCAAAGTTCATCTCCATCGCCTAATTCAAAATAGGTAAAGTCTTTTTCGTAATAATCTCTAAGCGCATGGAAATAAGTGCTTTTATTTCGTGAAAAATCATCGGCATAACTATTATCTCCACGGTGACAATCGCTAAAAAATATTAATTTTGCATTGCTATCAAGATTAATTTTTTTTGCTTTTTTGTAGGCTTTAGAAAGTATTTTTTGCACCATTTTTTTGATAAATGAAGTTAACTTTAAACAAAAATAGACAAATTACTTACGAATCTCTAAAATAACGATGTTTTAAAATAAAATTTCATTCAAATTTCTTAATTTCGCAGATGAATAGATTAGCAGCAAACAATGAGTAAAAAATTCAAAGAATATAAAGGATTAAACCTTCCGAAGGTAGCAGAAGAAACTCTTTCTTTTTGGGAAGAAAATTCAATATTTGAAAAAAGTATCACTACACGAGAAGGAAACGAACCTTTTGTTTTTTTTGAAGGACCTCCTTCAGCAAATGGATTACCAGGAATTCATCACGTTATGGGTCGTGCGATTAAAGATATTTTTTGCCGTTACAAAACATTGCAAGGCTATCAAGTAAAGCGAAAAGCAGGTTGGGATACACACGGACTTCCAATTGAATTGGGCGTTGAAAAAGAATTGGGAATTACCAAAGAAGATATTGGCACAAAAGTTTCAGTAGAAGAATATAACAATGCTTGTAAGAAAGCCGTAATGCGTTATACCGATGTTTGGGAAAATTTGACCAAAAAAATGGGACATTGGGTTGATATGAACGACCCTTATGTAACCTACCATTCAAAATATATGGAAACTGTTTGGTGGTTGTTAAAACAGGTTTATAACAAGAATTTACTCTATAAAGGCTATACCATTCAACCCTATTCTCCAAAAGCAGGAACAGGATTGAGTTCGCACGAAATTAATCAACCTGGAGCATATCAAGATGTTACGGATACTACGGTTGTGGCGCAGTTTCTTGCAAAAAAAGAGACAATAACCAACTCTTTTAAGAATGTTGATGGTGCTATCCATTTTTTAGCGTGGACAACAACACCTTGGACACTACCTTCAAATACAGCCTTAACAGTTGGGAATAAAATTGACTATGTATTGGTTAAAACATTTAATCAGTACACATTTAAACCCGTATATTTAATTTTAGCAAAGACTTTAGTTGGAAAACAGTTTGGAAAAAAATATAATGAAGTTTCTGAAGTTTCAGAATTAGCAACCTATAAAACAGCAGACAAAAAAATCCCATTTTTCATTATTGATGAATGTAAAGGTGCAGATTTAGTTGGAGTTAAATACGAACAATTACTGCCGTACACACTTCCATATCAAAATCCAGAAAATGCTTTTAGAGTGATTTCAGGAGATTTTGTAACGACCGAAGACGGTACAGGAATCGTACATACAGCACCAACTTTTGGTGCAGATGATGCTTTGGTTGCAAAACAAGCAACACCAGAAGTTCCGCCAATGTTAGTTTTAGATGACGATGATAATCCAGTACCATTAGTAGATTTACAAGGTAAATTTATCAATAGTATGGGAGAATTTGCAGGAAAATATGTCAAAAATGAATATTATAATGATGGCGAAGCACCAGAAAAATCTATAGATGTAGAAATCGCCATCAAATTAAAAGAAGAAAACAAGGCTTTTCACGTAGAAAAATACAAGCATAGTTATCCGCATTGCTGGAGAACCGATAAGCCAATTTTGTATTATCCATTAGATTCTTGGTTTATAAAAGTTACCGACAAGCGCGATAGAATGTATGAATTGAATACAGAAATTAATTGGAAACCAAAATCTACAGGAGAAGGACGCTTTGGAAATTGGTTGAAAAACGCGAATGATTGGAATCTTTCTCGTTCTCGTTATTGGGGAATTCCATTGCCTATTTGGAGAACTGAAGACGGAACGGAAGAAATAATTATTGGTTCTACGGAAGAATTGAAAAATGAAATCCAAAAAGCAGTAGCAAAAGGATTTATGGAGAAAGATATATATGCCGATTTTGAAGTTGGAAATATGTCTGATGAAAATTATGAAAAAATAGATTTACATAAAAATATTGTAGATCAAATAACCTTAGTTTCTCCATTGGGAAAACCAATGAAACGAGAAGAAGATTTGATTGATGTTTGGTTTGATTCGGGTTCAATGCCGTATGCACAATGGCATTATCCGTTTGAAAACAAAGAGTTAATAGACGATAAAAAGTTTTTTCCTGCCGATTTTATTGCCGAAGGTGTAGATCAAACTCGTGGATGGTTTTATACTTTACACGCAATAGGAACGTTGGTTTTTGACTCCAAAGCCTATAAAAATGTAGTTTCAAACGGTTTGGTTTTAGATAAGTTTGGAAAGAAAATGTCGAAACGCTTAGGAAACAGTGTAGATCCGTTTAAAACAATGGATACCTATGGCGCAGATGCTACGCGTTGGTATATGATTTCAAATGCCAATCCTTGGGACAATCTAAAATTTGATGTTGATGGAATTGATGAAGTCCGCCGAAAATTCTTTGGAACGCTTTATAACACCTATTCTTTTTTCTCTTTATATGCCAATATTGATAATTTTTCGTATTTAGAAGATGAAATAGTAATTGAAAAAAGACCTGAAATTGATCGTTGGATTTTATCAGAATTAAACACCTTAAT
>JAKITY010000013.1 GCA_021647835.1 Flavobacteriaceae bacterium
AGCCCTAAAAATAGGACTGTATAACTCAAAATGAAGAAATTCTACTCGAAAATTAATAAAAAATCAAAAATATAATTTGAAAATTAAAGTTTATTAATCAAGAACCTATACTGCAACGGTCTTAATTAGTTTTTGTGTTTGACAAATATACAAAAAACCTTCAAGGATTAACTTGAAGGTTTTTAGGAGAATATCTTGAAACAATTTTTTAATACGCCTCATCGTGCACATTTGCAACAGCTCTTCCAGAAGGGTCGTTCATGTTCTTAAATGCTTCGTCCCATTCTAAGGCTATTTTTGTACTACAGGCAACAGAGGGTTCTTGTGGAACGCATAGCGCAGCAGTATCAGAAGGAAAATGTTCTGTAAAAATAGAACGATAGTAAAATTCTTCTTTTGAAGTCGGAGTTTGAATCGGGAATTTATATTTAGCATTTGCTAATTGTTTGTCAGTTACGGCTTCATTAACAACTTCTTTCAAAGTGTCAATCCAGCTATAACCAACGCCATCAGAAAACTGTTCTTTTTGTCGCCAAGCAACACTTTTTGGTAGCATATCTTCAAAGGCTTTTCTGACAACCCATTTTTCCATGCGTTCGCCATTAATCATTTTATCTTGAGGATTGATGCGCATCGCAATATCTATAAATTCTTTGTCTAAGAAAGGGACACGGCCTTCAATTCCCCAAGCAGCCAAAGATTTATTTGCTCTCAGGCAATCATACATGTGTAGTTTTTCTAATTTTCTGACAGTTTCTTCATGAAATTCACGAGCACTTGGTGCTTTATGAAAGTATAAATATCCACCAAAAAGTTCATCTGCACCTTCGCCAGATAAGACCATTTTTACTCCCATAGATTTGATAACTCTTGCCATCAAATACATAGGTGTAGAGGCTCTAATAGTTGTAATGTCGTATGTTTCAAGGTTATAAACCACATCTCTAATAGCATCTAAACCTTCTTGGATGGTGAATTTTATTTCATGATGAATTGTTTTAATATGATCTGCAACTTTTTGAGCAGCGGCTAAATCAGGAGACCCTTCTAATCCAACAGCGAAAGAATGTAATTGTGGATACCAAGCCTCACTTTTATCATCAGACTCTATTCTTTTTTGAGAATATTTTTTTGCAATGGCTGATATTACCGAAGAATCTAATCCGCCAGAAAGTAAAACGCCATAAGGCACATCACTCATCAATTGTCTATGTACTGCTGATTCTAAAGCATCTCGAATTTCGTCAATACTTGTTTGGTTGTCTTTTACAGTGTCATAATCTGTCCATTCTCTAGAATACCATTGCACAAATTCTCCGTTGCTACTATGCATATAATGTCCTGGAGGAAATAACTCAATTTTTGTACAAACGCCTTCCAATGCTTTTAATTCAGATGCAACAAAAAATGTTCCATTTGCATCCCAACCAATATATAAAGGGATAATTCCCATGTGATCACGTGCGATAAAATACTCGTCTTTTTCAGTGTCATAAATAGCAAAGCCAAAGATTCCGTTCATTTCATCAATAAAATCACAACCTTTTTCTTGGTATAATGCTAAGATGACCTCACAATCACTATCTGTTTGAAAATTGTACTTTCCTACAAATTGTTTACGTAATTCTCGATGATTATAGATTTCTCCATTGGCAGCAAGAATTAACTTTTTATCTTCACTAAATAAAGGTTGTTTTCCTGATGCAGGGTCAACAATAGCCAATCTTTCGTGAGCCATAATAACTTTTTCATCACTGTAAATACCACTCCAGTCTGGACCGCGATGTCTAATTTTTTTAGACATTTCTAATAGTTGAGGTCTTAAACTTTCTGATTTTTCTTTTAAGTCAAACGCACATACAATTCCACACATAATTTTTATTTTTTTAATTACACTGTAAATAACGTTTTATTATTTCTATTTGTAAACGTAAAGTTATTAATTAGTTATAATTTATAAGTTTATATGTATAATTATGTTAAAAATGTAACTAATAGATTCATTTTCTCTATTGATTTTATCATTTTAAAGCGAAATGAATTTTATTTTAAATAAATAGTTGGATAGTTTAAAAACTATTATACATTTGTAGGATAGAAAAACAATAATGACAAATAATAATAAAATATGGTGGTGGAACTCTCTTATTAGATAAGTGAGAAGAATGCTATATATTATTTAAATATAAAACAAAAGGCTTATCTCACGATAAGCCTTTTTTATTGACATAAATGAAAAGAATACAGTTTAAAACAAGTAGTACAACACAAATATCAGATACAGTAACTCCTGTTGGTTTGTATTTACGCTTTCGAGATAAGTATGCCAATACATTATTGCTCGAAAGTTCAGATTATCATAGCAAGGAAGAAAGTTATTCTTTTATCTGTATTGAGCCAATGGTTACTATAAAAACGGATAGTCATCACTTAGTTTTAAGTCATTATGGTAAGAATATTGGGCGTCAAAAAATAAATGGTAATTTTTACGAGTTATTTGATGCGTATAGTAAAACGATTGGTTTACAGTGTGATGCTAATCTAAAAGCGTTTAATGGTTTGTATGGTTATACAACTTATGATAGCGTTCAATATTTTGAAAACATACAACTAAAAGTAAAAGATGCGCCGTCAAAAATACCATTGCTAGAATACAGTTTTTATCGATTTATCATTGTTATCAATCATTTTAATGATGAGATGACTTTGATAGAAAATATTGAAGAAAATACTGATTCAAGGGTTGATGAAATACAAACAATTATAAACTCTCAAGTATTTAACACACAAGATTTTGAAATTACTGGAAAAGAAACTTCTAATTGTACAAATGATGATTTTAAAGAATATGTGAGAAAAGCAAAAGCGCACTGTAAACGAGGCGATGTTTTCCAGTTAGTACTTTCAAGACAATTTCAACAATCGTTTAAAGGTGATGAGTTTAATGTATATAGAGCCTTACGATCTATAAATCCATCACCATATTTGTTTTATTTTGACTACGGAAATTTTAAATTGATGGGTTCATCTCCAGAAGCACAGATAAAAATCTCTAACGGAAAAGCAATCATCAATCCGATTGCAGGGACGTTTAGAAGAACTGGTGATATGGCAGAAGATATCAAATTAGGTAAAAAATTATCAGAAGATAAAAAAGAAACGGCAGAACACGTAATGTTGGTAGATTTAGCAAGAAATGATTTAAGTAAACATGCAGATAATGTAACGGTAAAAGTATTCAAAGAAGTGCAGTATTTTAGCCATGTAATTCATTTAGTTTCTACTGTTGAAGGAAAAATAAAAGGAAATCCGATAGAGATTGTAGGAGATACATTTCCCGCAGGAACATTAAGTGGAGCGCCAAAATATAAAGCAATGACTTTGATTGATGAGTATGAAAATCAATCAAGAGGTTTTTATGGAGGAGCTGTTGGAATTATCGGCTTAGACGGTTCGGTAAATTTAGCGATTGCCATTCGTTCGTTTGTCAGTAAAAATAACACATTATACTATCAAGCAGGAGCAGGAATAGTGATTCATAGTGATGAGGAAAAGGAATTACAAGAAGTAAATAATAAATTAGCAGCGTTGAAGAAAGCGCTGTTTTTGGCAGAAGATATTTAGGGCGTTCGAGCAGGCTTTCCACTATATCTTTTTTCAGAAAAAGAAAAAAGGATGCCGTTTCAATCCTTAACGCGAGTTATAGATATAAGATAAACAATAACAACAGACAAAACATAGCGACCTTTGCATAAACTTTGTGTCCTTTGCGATTAAAAAGTAAATAATGAAAATACTAATAATAGATAACTACGACTCATTCACCTACAATTTGGTACACATGGTTGAGAAAATAACAGGCATTTTTCCAACAGTTTTTCGAAATGATGAGATTTCAATAAAAGACGTAGGAAATTATGATTTAATTATGCTTTCTCCAGGACCTGGAATTCCAAATGAAGCAGGAATTTTAAAGGACGTAGTTAAAGAATATGCGGAAAAGAAACCGATTTTTGGAGTATGTTTAGGTTTACAAGCAATTACTGAAGTTTTTGGAGGTAAAATTGAAAATATGGATGAAGTTTTTCATGGTGTAGCCACAGAAATGGAAGTAA
The DNA here is from genome assembly GCA_021647835.1 of Flavobacteriaceae bacterium. GTDB lineage: Bacteria > Bacteroidota > Bacteroidia > Flavobacteriales > Flavobacteriaceae > Urechidicola. The sequence continues at coordinate 4,116 of JAKITY010000013.1, forward strand.
TAAAAGAGGATACAGTACTGTTTCAAAATGTACCAACAAAATTTCCTGCAGCACGTTATCATTCTTGGATTACTTCAAAAGAAGACTTTCCAGATGAACTAGAAATTACAGCAGTTGATAAAGAGGGCGACATTATGGCGTTGCGACACAAAGCCTATAATATCAGTGCAGTACAGTTTCATCCAGAATCTATTTTAACCGAAATGGGAGAGCAGATTGTTAGGAATTTTATAGAAGGAGTAAAATGAAACAACTACTAAACGAATTATATCAACATAAAAAATTATCAAAACAAGAAGCGAAACAGGTTTTGATAAACATTACAAATAATCAATATAATGACGCGCATTTGGCATCATTTATGACCGTTTTTATGATGCGACCAATTACAGTTGATGAACTTTCTGGTTTTCGTGATGCATTGATAGAATTAGCAATAAAAATAGATTTATCAGATTATAATACGATTGATATTGTTGGAACAGGAGGTGATGGAAAAGATACGTTTAATATCTCTACACTAACATCATTTATAGTCGCAGGAACAGGTCAGAAAGTTGCAAAACATGGTAATTATAGTGTTTCTTCTAAATCTGGCTCATCTGATATGTTAGAGAGTTTTGGTTATGAATTTACTAACGATGAAGATACTTTGAAACAGCATTTAGAAAAAGCAAATATATGTTTTTTACATGCACCAAAATTTCATCCTGCAATGAAAGCAGTTGGACCAACACGCAAAGCATTGGCAGTAAAAACTTTTTTTAATATGTTAGGACCTTTGGTAAATCCGAGCGACCCTCAAAATCAGCTGTTAGGAACGTTTAATCTCGAAATTGCACGTTTATACAATTATATTTTACAGGAAGAGAATACCAATTACGGTATTGTACATGCCTTGGATGGTTATGATGAAATTTCATTAACAAGTAGTTTTAAATTATTTACGAGGCAAGGAGAGCAAGTGATTTCTCCTGAAGATGTAGGTCAGAAAATCATACAACAATTTGATATTTTTGGAGGAAATTCAGTTGCAGATGCTGCTAAAATTTTCAAAATTATTTTAGACGGAAAAGGCACTGAAGCACAAAATAATGTAGTGCTTACAAATACAGCATTTGCATTAAGAATAGTTGATAGAAATAAAACACTTGAAACCGCATTTGAAGAAGCAAAAAATTCACTTTTTGGATTAAAAGCGAAAGAAAGTTTAAATAAGTTAATAAATTGAATGTCTCCTCGAGCGGAGTCGAGAGGTTTTATAAGGTGATCTTACAAATATAAAATAGCATGAATATACTTGACGAAATAATTGCATATAAACGAAAAGAAGTAGCAATCCTAAAAGGAGAAATTACTTTAAAAAGTTTGGTGGAAAGTCCGATGTTTAAAAGAAATTCTATTTCTTTACGAGCATCATTGTTACATGAAAATTCTACAGGAATCATTGCCGAATTTAAACGTCAATCACCTTCAAAAGGGATTATAAATAACAAATCGACAGTAGAAGAGGTTACAACAGGATATTTAGAAGCACGTGTTGCAGCACAATCTATTTTGACTGACACTCATTTTTTTGGAGGTACTATTGTTGATTTGATGCAAGCGCGAGCACTCAATACTATGAAACCCATTTTACGAAAAGACTTTATTGTAGATCCTTTTCAAATTATTGAATCTAAAGCCATCGGCGCAGATGCAATTTTGTTGATTGCAACATGTTTGACTAAAAATGAAATTAAAAATTTCGGAAATCTAGCAAACGATTTAGGTTTAGAAGTGTTGTATGAAGTTCATAGTCAAGAAGATTTAGATAAGATTGATGTTGACAAGCAAATTATAGGAATCAACAATCGAAATTTAAAAACTTTTCAAGTTGATATTGAGCATTCCATTGAATTGGCGAGTCAGATTCCAGACACTTGTGTTAAGGTTTCTGAAAGTGGTATTAGCAATCCAGAATTAATAACTGGTTTGAGAGAATATAATTTTCAAGGTTTTTTAATTGGTGAAAATTTCATGAGGACTGAAAACCCAGGAGAAGCGTGTAAAGAATTTATTAAACAGATAAGTTAAGAATTAAAAGACCTCACAGGTTTTGAAAATCTGTGAGATCTAAAATATAAAAAATGAAAATCAAAGTCTGCGGAATGCGAGATAGTGACAATATATCAGAGTTAGTCAAACTAACTCCTGATTATATAGGCTTTATCTTTTATGATAAGTCTAAACGTTTTGTTGCTAATTTTCCTGAAGTAACTATTCCGAAGTCAATAAAAAAAGTAGGCGTATTTGTGAATGAAACTATAGAAGGAGTCATAACGAAAACAACAAAATATGATTTGCAAGTAGTACAATTACACGGTGATGAAACTCCACAATTTTGTAAAGAATTAAAAATTATGTTCACTGAGCGAAGTCGAAGTGACAACCAAACAAGTAATAATTCGATTTCGACTACGCTCAATCTCCAAATAGAAATCATCAAAGCCTTTGCAGTAGATACTGGTTTTGATTTTAGTAAAACAAACACATATAAAGATAGTTGCGATATGTTTTTATTTGATACCAAAGGAAAAGATTATGGCGGAAATGGGTTGAAATACGATTGGTCTATTTTAAAAAAGTATGAAGGTAAAACACAATTTTTATTAAGTGGCGGAATAAACGAAAATGATGTTGAGCTAATTAAAGAATTCCATCATCGAAAACTTGTAGGAGTAGATTTGAATAGCGGATTTGAAGATGCGCCAGCAATAAAAAATATAAAAAAATTAAAGAAGTTTATTACGAATATTAGAAATTGATTGTCTGATCGAGCGCAGTCGAGACCTTTTCAAAACCTCTCGACTGCGCTCGACCAGACGAAAAAAGTAGAAAAATGAAATCAAAATACGAAGCAGATAAAAACGGTTATTACGGTCAGTTTGGAGGCGCTTTTATTCCAGAATTGTTATTTCCAAATGTAAAAGAATTGGAAGATAATTACCTTAAAATTATGGAGTCCACATCTTTTAAAAAAGAATTTACTTCACTATTAAAAGACTATGTAGGACGACCAAGTCCGTTGTATTTTGCCAAAAGATTGTCGGCAAAGTACGGCGCAAACATCTATCTTAAAAGAGAAGATCTGAACCATACAGGAGCGCATAAAATCAACAATACAATTGGTCAAATTTTAATAGCAAAACATTTGGGTAAAAAGCGCATTATTGCAGAAACAGGTGCAGGACAACACGGTGTTGCAACGGCAACAGTTTGTGCTTTGATGGACTTAGAATGCGTGGTTTTTATGGGTGAAATTGACATCAAACGACAAGCGCCAAATGTAGCACGTATGAAAATGTTGGGAGCAACAGTTGTGCCAGCAACAAGCGGAAGTAAAACCTTAAAAGACGCTACTAACGAAGCTATTCGTGATTGGATTGGAAACTCTGGAGACACCTATTATTTAATAGGTTCTGTTGTTGGTCCACATCCATATCCAGATATGGTAGCAAGGTTACAAGCAGTAATTTCAGAAGAAATAAAAAAACAATTACAAGAACATACAGGCAAGTCAAATCCAGATACAATTATTGCTTGTGTTGGTGGTGGAAGTAATGCTGCAGGCGCATTTTATCATTTTTTGGATGATAAAGATGTCGAATTAATTGCTGTTGAAGCCGCAGGATTAGGAGTAGATTCAGGCGAGAGTGCAGCGACATCCGTTCTTGGTGATGTTGGCGTATTACACGGAAGTAAAACGATTTTAATGCAAGATGAATATGGTCAAGTAATTGAACCTTATTCTATTTCGGCAGGATTGGATTATCCAGGAATTGGACCTTTACATGCTTATTTAAACGAAAGTAAACGTGCTAAATTCATGAATGCAACCGATCAAGAAGCATTAGATGCTGCTTATGAGTTGACTAAAATTGAAGGGATTATTCCAGCATTAGAATCTGCACATGCTTTGGCAGTTTTAAAGAAAATAGAATTTAAAGAGAATCAAGTAGTAGTTGTTAACTTATCAGGAAGAGGTGATAAAGATTTAGAAACATATATTAAGTATTTGAATGGATAGAGCGACAAAGATTACAAAGAGACAGAGGTTCAAAGAAACAACGAAGCGAAGAAATGTACGTATATAGCAAACAAGTACACAATTAAACGATTACACAAATAATAATGAAAAGTTTAAAAAAAGTATTCAAAAATAAAAGTAAAGATTTGCTTTCAATGTTTTTTACAGCAGGATTTCCGCAGTTAAATGATACTGTAGCAATTATTAAAGGACTGAGTAAAAGCGGAGTTGATTTTATTGAGGTTGGTTTGCCGTATTCAGATCCTTTGGCAGACGGCCCAACAATACAGCACAGTAGTAAAGTTGCGTTAAAAAACGGAATCAATCTGGATATTATTTTTGAGCAATTAAAATCGATTAAAGAAAAAAATAAGACACCTTTGGTGTTAATGGGATATTTGAATCAACTATTAAAATACGGAGAAGAACGTTTTTGTGAGCAATGTGTTGCTTGTGGAATTGAAACAGTTATTATTCCAGATTTACCAATGATAGAATATGAAAATCATTATCAAAAATTATTTGCTAACTACGGAATTTCAAGTGTGTTTTTGATTACGCCTCAAACTTCAGAAGAGCGCATCAGAAAAATTGATGCTTTAACAGATGCTTTTATTTATGTAGTTGCTTCGGCATCAATTACAGGAGCAAAAGGAGAGGTTTCTCCACAACAAATTGCCTATTTTGAGCGTATAAAAGCCATGAATTTAAAAAGCACATTGATTGTTGGTTTCGGAATTTCAAATAAAATTACGTTTGATACAGTTTGTAATTATGTAAATGGCGCTATTATTGGCTCTGCTTTCATTAAATTTTTAGAGTCTAAAGGTGCTGAAAATATTGATAGATTTGTTGAGGAAATTATTGATTAGTTTTACATAAAACAATCCATAAAATCTGCCAACATGTGCAATAGTAATCCAAGAGCAATAATTCTTGTTTTGGTAAAAAATGTGGCAATAACATAGATTACTATAGCAAAATAGGAGTGAAGCGGATGAAAATTGATGCTACATCTATTTGGGTCAAAAATTGGAGTTGCCAATAAATGGTCAAGATCAACGAGCATAGTCGCAATAAAAACCACATACACTTTGAGCCATTTTTTTCTAAAAAAGAAATATGCAATTATTGCAGGAAAAATAAAATGCAATCCGTAATGTGTTATGAATTTTAGGGTCATTAAAAAAATGATTTATTTTTTCACAGGCTCAACATCTAAATATTTATCCATCAAATAAATCAATGAAGCCATAGAAGCAGTACCTAATTCGAGTTCTCTTCGATTTACTTTGTCAAACGTGTCGGTTGCTGCATGATGATAATCAAAATAGCGTTGAGAATCTGGTCTATAACCAGAGAGTGTAATAGTTTCATTCATTAAAGGGTTGATATCTGCACCTGGACTTCCAACACTCCAATCATGTAGTCCATAAGGAGAAAGTAGGGCTTTCCAACTCATAAATAAGTCTTTGTTACTGTCATTTCCTTTATATGTGAATCCACGAGGAGTGTGTCCGCCAGCATCTGATTCTAAGGCTGCAACGTGAATTTCTTTGTTCTTTTTTACTTCTTCAGCATATTTTTTTGCGCCACGAGTTCCATTTTCTTCATTCATAAACAAAACCACACGAAGTGTATGTTTAGGTTTGATGTTTAATTGTTTAAAAAGCCTAAGAACTCCCAACGATTGTACAACTCCTGTTCCGTCATCATGTGCACCTTCGCCTAAATCCCAAGAATCTAAATGACCGCCAACTACGACGTATTTATCTGGAAATTCACTTCCAGTAATTTCACCAATTACATTAAAAGACGGAGCATCAGGAAGTGTTTTGCAACTTTGCTTAAAATAGAATTTTAACTTCGGATGTTTTTTTAGATTTTCACTCAATAAATTTGCTGCTTTAGAACTGATGGCTGCCGTAGGAATATAATCTTCTTTTTTTGCTTTGCCATATCCCATTGAGCCTGTATGAGGGTAATCATCAATACTTAGGGTCATAGAACGCACAATAGTACCAACAGCACCAAACTTACCTGCAACTTCTGCGCCACCATAGCGTTGATCTACACAGCCTCCGTAGGCTTTAAATGTATTAATGAGTTTGGCATCAAAAGGGCGATTAAAAAAGATGATTTTCCCTCTTATTTTTCCTCCTAATTCTTCAACTTCTTTCAAACTTTTTACTTCTATTACTTCAGCAGTTACGCCATTTTTTGATGTTGCTATTGAGCCTCCTAATGCGCAAATTGGCACATTGATTTTAGAACCGTTTATTGTATAATTTGCCACTTCCTTTTCTCCTCGAACCCAATGAGGAACCATCACAGGTTGTAGCCATACTTTATCAAAACCTTCATCTTTCATCAATTTTTCTGCCCATTCTACGGCTTGTTGTGCTTCTGGTGATCCAGATAAGCGTCCGCCAATATTTTTTGTCAAGTCTCGCAACCATTCATAAGCAACGCCTTCTGATAAGGCTGTATTAAAGAAATGTTTTATGACTGTTGAATCTTTTTTGTTGATGAAAGTATCTTCAGTTGAAATAATACTTGAATTCTTTTTTTCAGTACAAGAAACGAAGATAAGTGTAGCGAAAACTGCGAGAAATGTTTTTTTCATTTGAGTGGTTTTATAGAAGCATAAAACTACAAAAAAGAATCTTAAATTAGATGTTTATGTTATTCCTAAAAATCAAACTTATAGGTGATACCAAGCAAGACTTGAATTCCCTGTACATCAAAGTTTGCATAACGTTGGTAATTGGTGCTTAAAACATTATTTGCTTTTGCAAAAGCAGTTAATCTATCAGTAAATACATATCCTCCGTTTAAGTTAAGGTCAACGAATGATTTTAACTCCACTTTTTCTCCTAATCCTGCAAAAGGTGTTACAAAATCGTAACGTTTTCCAACAAAAAACAAATTACTTCCTGCAAACCACTTGTTGTTATGATAATCAGCAAAAAGAGAGGTTTTTACAGTTGGTAAATTCCACGCTTCGTCTTGTGTTTTTGTTGTGTAGTTGTTAAACTCTACGTTTCCGCCAAATTTTAAGTCTTTTGAAAAATCTATATTTAATTCTCCAGAAACAGCCAATGTTTTTACGTTGTCGTAAATAATACCAAATGAATTTCCTAATTCGTAACCATTTGTGGTTGCTATAATTCCATCAGTTTTAGAAGGATTTTGAATGTATAACGGTTTGCTTCTTTCGTTTATAAATGATGCTTTAAAATTATAACTTACATCCGAATTTAATTTTCCTTTTGCTCCAATATATGCATTATATTGATTGTCGGTTTGTAAAATGTTTAACGTTGGTGATACAAAAGGATTATCCTGTGCAAACTCTCTAAAACTATTTAAGTGTAAATCTCCAGTAATACCCGCATAAGCAATCAATGTTTCTTCAGCAATTTTGTATGATGCTGTCACATTTGGATAAGCAAAAAACTTATTTACTTTGTTTTCTAAATCAAAACTATAATAGATTTTGGCACCTAAATTCACTGTCAAATCATTGCGTAATACTTCAAAATTTGGAGCAATTCCTAATTTTAAAAAGTTGTGGTTTATATTATTAGCAGTAATATAGTTTTGATTGAATTTACCACTCACAAACTCAATAATTGCTGTTGTGTTTATCAATTCAGAAGAAATAGGAAACTCTACTTTTGGCTGAATTAACAACTGAATTTCGTTACTATTATAATTATCAGAAAATTGGTTAAGTTCTACTTTTCCTCCTTTAAAAATTCCTCCTTCAAAATGCAATTTTCCACCAGCAAAAATATTGAGGTATTTTTGTTTTGCATCAATACTATTTAGAAAAGTATTGGTGTGCGCCAGTGCTTTTGGCAATCCATACCAATTGCTAATTTGATGTTTTACTCCAGCATTTATTTCCCAATTATAATCACGATCAAATTGCTTGTAATAAAAATCTACTTTTGTGTCAGAATAATTGGTGTCAAGTAACGCATCTTTTACATTTCCTTTTGAAGAAAGATGGTTAATGAATACACCATAATCATTATAACGAGTTGTACTGGAATGAATATATGCCTCTAAAAAAGGTGTTGTATTATTTCCAAAACCAACCGAAACATAGTTTGCGTAAATTCTATCCATTTTTTCTTTTGCAATACCTTTTGCTTTTCCTTTTGCAGGTGTAAAAGTAGATGCAACAGGAACAGAGTTTATCGTATAGTTTACACTATCCTTTGGAATGTCTGTGTTGTCTAATGTTGGATTCTCTTTTATTTTAAACGCATCAGAAATGGTTGGTGTGTACGGTTTCACAACATTTATTTCGCCTGTGTTTAAAGTGTCTCTTACGGCTTCCTCTTGTGCGAAGGCTGTTATTGAGAATAATGTGATGAATAGTATAATCAGATTTTTATTCATTGTTTTTTGCTTTTCCGCAAGGGACTTAAGTTCCTTGTATTTAATGTCATTGCGAAGGAAATTTTTATTTCCTGTGGCAATCTATTTGTTATTTAGAGATTACTTCGTAGCAAACTCCTCGTAATAATGCTTCTAATTTCCTGGTGTAACAGAGAAATTTGTTTTTGCTTCTTCTGTTTTAATTCTATTGAGTTCAGTTTGTGCTTCTGTAACAACATCATCAAACTGTGAAAAGTTTTTAATCACACTTTCTAAAATATAAGTTGCTTGGAACGAATCTTTTAATTCATAATGGTTTTTTGCCATAATAATCAAGGCTTTTCCTCCCCAATATTTATAAACAGAATAGTCTGATGCAATTTTTTGCACCACTTTGTTTGACACTCTATAACTTCCATCTTGATGTTCAAAATAAGCGCTATAATACAAGGCTTCTGCTTTTAATTCTCCAGAAGCAATGGTTTCAACTTTTTTATATGCGCTTCGTGCTTTTGTTTCGTTATTCGTTTTGATTGCACTACGAGCAATGATAATTTGAGCATCAGATTTCATTTGATTGTCGGCTCTTGATTGCCCTAAAACTTTTTCTGCATATTCAACTGCTTTTGTATAGTTTTCTTGTTTATAGTAGCCTTTCATTAAATTTGACTGCGCAAAAATGGTGTTCTGTATATCGTTAGATTCGTTTTCAAGACGTTCTAAAACAGGAATTGCGTTTGACCAATTATCAGCCTCTAAATAGGCTTGTGCCAATCTTGTAAGTGCTTGTTCGGTAAACTCACCTTGTTCTTGGTCAATCACATATTTGTAGTGCGGAATCGTTTTATTGATTTGTTTTTCAGAATAATAAGATTGTGCTAAATAAAAATGAGATGGTAGCGTATGTAAACCTCTTGGAAACCTATCAAGATATTTATTAAATCCTGAAATAGCATTTTGATGATTGCTTTGCAAGTATTGTTTTTCTGCTGATTCGTACATGTCATTGTCTAAATCTGCATCAGTTACATTCACAAAATCAATATCTTTTACCCAATCTGCGTATTCATCTACACGACCTAAATCAACGTAAATTTGACGTGCGCTTGCAACGGCTTGTCTTGCTTCAGGAGTGTTTGGAAATTGACGCACAATTTGTTTGTAGGTTAATAAAGCCTCTTCATTTCTATCGGTATTGTAATATATAACTCCTTTTTTGAGCATCGATTTTGAAACCAATGGACTGCGTTTAAAATGGTCAATTAAGTAATCATATTTTTCTAATGCTTTGTCGATTTCGTTGGCATCTACATATTCATTTGCCAAAACATAATAACCATCATCACGATATTTTGACGTTGGGTATTTGGTTAAAAACGTATTCAATTCATCTATTTTTTTCTGATCCTGATGAATAAAACCATAACTTACTGCCTTTTGAAACTGTGCATAATCAGCATCGGAAGTGTTCAACTGCACAATTTTATCGTAAGAATTGATAGCGTTTTGATAATTACTCGTAACAAAATAAGTATCTGCCAATCGCAAATAACTATCGTTTAGTTTTATTTCATCTTCAGGATTGGTATTGATATAATTTTGGAATTCAATTCCTGCTTTTTGATATTCCTTTTGTTTAAAGTATGTGTAAGCAAGATTGTAATTCAAATTTTTGTATTCATCAGTATATCTCGCTTCAGAATTTGAAGAAAATGCTTTAAAATTAGCCAAAGCAGCATTAAAATTATTCAATCTAAAGTTAGAATCGCCTTTCCAATAAAGAGATTGCGCACCAATAGATTTATCGATGTTTTGTGATAGCGATTTGTCAAAACTTATAATTGCTTCGTCAAAAACATTGCCATTAAACACTTGAATCCCTCTATAAAAGGCTGCTTTTTGATACAGTGAATTATTAGTTTCTTTCTTTTCTTCAAGATATTTAATTGCTCCAGCATAATCTTGCGAAGTTAAATATGCGCTGATAATCAAACCTTCAATCTCTTTTTTGTGTGTTGATTTTGGATATTTTTTTAGATAATCTTGCAATACTTCTGGCACATTTTTATATGGATTTCCTATTTCGTAACTCAGTTTTGCATAATTCAAGTAAGCATCTTCCTGTAACTTTGTTTTAAACTCCATTTGCGAAGCATTTCTAAATGCGTTTAATGCTTCAGATTTTTTATCGAGTTTTAAATAACATTCAGCCAAATGATAATAAGCGTTTTGCGCTACAGCATTGTCACCATTAATTATTTTATTGAAATAAGAGATGGCTTCTTCATAAGCATATTTTTTATAAAAGGCGTAACCTAACATATAATAGTCAGTATTGTTCCATTTTCCACGAGTACCTTTATAGTTTTTTAAGTGTTCAATTGCTTTATTGTAATTGCCAAGATTAAAATAACTTTCGCCAACTATTTTTGAGATTTGTGAGTGTTCTTCACGTTTTGCATTTGACAATAATGGTTCACCAAGTTCAATGGCTTTTTCAAATTTCCCGCTTTTAAAATTGATATCAGCTAAATAATAAGAAACGTCTTTTTTATATGATTCATCAGTAACAACTTGCCCTAAATATTCGTTTGCGGTGTCATAGTCATCTTCAGAATAGGCAATATAACCGTAATAATATTTTGCTTGTGATCCATATTTTTGAGAATCTAATAAAGGTTTAAAATACGTTTTTGATTTCTCGTAGTTTTTGGTTGCAAATAATGCATAACCATTCTTAAAGTTAAAGTCTTCCTTTTGTCTGATAGAAAGATTATTAGTGTTTGCTTTTCCATACCATTTTAATGCATACGAATATTTTCGAACTTTAAAATAATAGTCAGCAGTTTCAAGGAAAGCATTATTTCTTTTGGTACTTGTTGGGTACCTTTTTACAAAGTCAAGCATCATATCATCTGCGCCTCTTTGATTTAACCTTATGGCACAGTTTGCTACATAATACTCACAGTTTGCTCTGAGTTCTGTAGTTTTATCGTAAGACTCTCGTATTTTGTTAAATAATTGTTGCGAAGCAAGGTAAGACTTGTCTTTATAGAGTTCTATAGCGTGTTTATAGTCTTTAAGTTCGTCTGTGTGAATTGCAGTTTTTTGTGCAAAAGAAAGTGTTGATATTGCTGTAATACAGCAAATTAACATAAGTTTTTTAAGATTCATCCCCAATAATTTTATACAGATATTGTAGTGTATTCAAATATAATACCATAACGTATAAAATCAATGAAATTGTATTAAAAGTTATTTATTTTATTTAGAAGGCTGTCAAAATCCTTTAAAACACACTGTATTTTATGGATTGTTAATAACTTAATGTGTAAAAACTGGTTGGTTTGTATTTTTTTTTTTTTTCTAATTTTAGCATCGAAGAAGAGAAAACAATTGCTATGAACTATTACTTCCCTTTTCGTTTATTAGAATTGTTTAAGAACAATTTAAAACCTGTGCTATATGACATAACTATGCCTTAAAAATAGAGAAAGCCTCTACTAGGTAGAAGCTTCTCGTAGTCAAAAAACGATATCGCAAAATAAAGTTTAATTTAACAATACAAAATTATGAAAAATTTTAGAATTTACAGCATTTTTGCTGTAGCAATGAGTATGATTTTATTAATAGCATGCTCAACAGAAGATGAAGTGCAAATACAAGAGCAAATAGCACCTTCTGGAACAATAGAAATAAAGATGGTAGAATATTCAAGTCCTTTTGCAAAAGGAGGAGGCTCAAGTAGTTTTCTTGCATTTAATGATATGAATGCTTTTAGAACTACAGTTGCACAATTAGAAACTGATATGGAAACACACGATGATGCTTTTATTAATAGTTGGCCAAATTTAACTGCCGACCAGTTGAGTGATAAAGAGCAAGTTGTAGGTTTTGATAGTTACCAACCGTTAAAAAACTTTGAGACATTATATGGTTTTAATAGTTCTATGCGTAAAGACTATGAAATTGCAGAAAACGATTGGTTAAATAAATCTGATCTAATAGAAAGCAATGATCCTGACAAGACATATTATGAATTAGATGTAGAGCAAATGGCAGTTTTAAATAATGTAGGAGCAGTAAAAATAGGAAACTCTATTTTTAAGGTTTTTAAAGGAGGAGTTGCTGAAATTACTGATGGAGATATTGCAACCTTAAATGTTATAGGGTTTGATGATTGTGTTGGAATATCTCAAAGACAGCTAGCAAACGTAGTTGTATATGGTGGTTGTGGTGGCACAGGAGATGGAGGAGGCAATCCTCCTGCTGGTGCTTCTTGTTTTTATGACGGCGTAAACAGAACAAATTGGGGAACTGCAACAAGACGTAAAATGAAAGGAGTTGTAAAAGTTGTTAATAGCCCAATTTGGGGAGTAAAGATTAAGTCTAAAACCAAGTATTATAAAAAATCTTGGGGTATTTGGTGGTTGAGACGCTCTAATTTAACGGCAGCTTTAGATGGTTATTATGATGAGAATAGTGTGAGTGATTGTGGAGATAACGCTTTCTTTTTTAATGAAAATATAGATAAAAAATCTGTTGTGAATAAAAAGAGAGTTAAATATGTTGCTCCTCTTAATTCAAGTAGCCAACTATATATATTATACAATATAATACAGTAAAAGGAGTGCATAAGCAACTGTCTAATAGGCGGGAGCATTACTTAAAAGATTAATTTATGAAGTATATAAATAATTTTAAAATGACTATGAGCGTAATGCTCATAGTTGTTTTTTCAACAACAGGAATTGCGCAAGAGAATGCTACGGATTTTTTAAAAGATTACTATCCTATAGGTGCTTTTATACAATATACCAACAATAGTAAAGGAACGGTAGTTAAAGAAGACCCAACAGTAAATTATGGTTTGCCATCTTATGTAACAGCACAATATGGATTTGTTTATAATATATATCAAACCAAGCGATGGAATTTTAAAACAGGTTTGATTTTGAAGCCTAAAGCATTGAAGGAGTCATTAAATTTTACCATAGAGCAAACAGATGCTAATTTTGATTTCCCGATTACTACTGTACTAAGTGGAGATGATAAAATGTGGTCATTCCCTTTGATAGCGGAGTATATTGTGCCAATATCAAATAAAGTAAAATGGATTATTGCGCCAAGTTTTACAATTTCTATATATAAAGATTTTGGAGGCAGTGGGTTGAATAGTCGAGGGCCAAGTCCAGCAGCAAGAATGATATTTGTAAATGATGACAGGTCAGACAAACCCTTGCATACAAGTGCAGAACTAAGTACAGGTTTTTATTTTCCACTTAAACACATTATGTTACAACCAGAAATACGCTATAGTAAGAGTTTTAATACACTTAAAAGCGGTAGTTATACCACAGAAAATTATAGAACAACACCAAATAGTTCTACAGGAACATTTAAGCAGTCTGGAGATTATTGGGGTTTTTCGTTAACGGTGTATATTAAGAAAAAAGGGAGAAATAGGTGATTTATTCACTCAAAAGAGTATCCATCAAAGTGTTAAATTCTTCAACATAATGGAGGTAGTAATCTCCTGTTGCAGGACCTGAAAAACCTGTGTGAATAGAACGTACTTTTCCTTTTCTATCAATAATTATTGATGTAGGAAATGACATAATATGATTTAACATTGGTAATGATTTTGATGCATTTCCTCTTTTAGAAGTTCCTGCAATGAGAAAATCATAATCAACATTGTATGTGTCTTTCATTTTTTGAACACGTGCTTTTGCATATTCAAAATCATCTTTTACTTCATAAGCCAACCCGATAATTTCTACGCCTCGATTTTTATTTTTGTCATACCATTTTGTGTAAAATTTTGTTTCATCCATGCAGTTTGGACACCAAGTTCCAAAAACTTGAAGTATCACAACTTTGTCTTTGTATTTTGGGTCATTTAGCGTTACTTGATTTCCATCCAAATCTGGAAATGAAAATTCAATTTTGTCATATCCTTTTTTTAAATACGTGAGTTTATTGGCATCAGGAAGTGAAGCATTTTCATTTTTATATCCTGTAAATTTTTGATGAAGCGTTTTTCCAGACCAATAATCACCTTTAATAGTATCATTTTCTAACGTTGCTTTGAAAATATACAAGTGATTTCCGTCAAAACCATAGAGCGTAAAATTATTTCCGTCAGTTGTACCATCTAAAAACCGATAATCACCAGTTTTGGTTAAAATTGTCCCTTTTATTTTGTTGTCTTCGGTTTTAAATAATCCTATTGCTTTTTTATCTGTTCCATTATCTTTATGAAAACTTACATCCCATTTTCCATCAAATTTACTGTTAGAAATTGCATTATCAATTCGTGCTGTTTTTCCAAAAACTGCTTTAAATGGGAGTACATAGTCTTTCGCATAATTTTTAGTGTAATCTCCTGATAATGAGTTATTATTTATTTTTGCTTTCACATCAATATCAAAAATATGCATAGTAAAAAAAACAGAATCTTTCACTACTTTTACTTCGTTTAGTTCAATAATATTATCACCGTCATGGAGATTTATTTTAAAGTTTTCATTGTCTTTAAAAACTTCAAAAATAAAAGGCAGTTGTTGGTTTTGAATGGTTATTTCCCCTCGCCAAAAGCCGGTTTTAAGGTTGGTTTCTTCTTTTTCGGTTTTACAAGAAAGAATAAAAAAGAAAGAGAAAAATAATAATAAATAAGATTGATATTTTTTCATTTTTGGTAGAGTTTAAAGAAAATCAAATATAATCATTTTTACTTTATAGTTATAAAAGTCGATAAATCTTTGAAAGGTTACGGAGAATTCCTAAGTTTGTAAGCAAATAATAAAAATCTATGCAAGAATCAGTGATATTCCTTAAAAATGCTTTTATTTTTCAACGAGACAATTTGGTTTTATCAGATGTAAATATAGATATTAATAAAGGTGAATTTATATATATTATAGGTAAAACTGGTAGTGGAAAGAGCAGTTTGATGAAAACTTTGTATGGAGATTTGGAACTTCAAAAGGGAGAAGGAACTATTGTAGATTTTGATTTAAAAAAATTAAAAGAAAAAAAGATTCCATTTTTAAGACGTAAAATTGGTATTGTTTTTCAAGATTTTAAATTGTTGAATGATAGAAATGTAAGTGAGAATTTGCTATTTGTCTTAAAAGCAACAGGATGGACGGATAAAGATAAGATGAAAGTCAAAATTAATGAAGTTTTAGAGAAAGTGAATATGCACACGAAAGGTTTCAAAATGCCTTTTGAACTGAGTGGAGGAGAGCAACAACGAATTGCAATTGCACGAGCCTTATTAAATGATCCTGAACTTATTTTGGCAGATGAACCTACGGGGAATCTTGATCCACGAACCTCAATTGAGGTTATGGGAGTTCTCGAAGAAATCCACAAAAGTGGCAAAACAATTTTAATGGCAACTCATGATTACGCTTTGATACTTAAATATCCTCATAGGACTTTAAAATGTGAAGGTGAAGATATTTTTGAGGTTGTGCAACAAACGAGTTAGAAATGTCGCTATCAATACTTATTCCAATATATAATTTTGATGTAAAAAACCTTGTGAATGATTTGCATCAACAATGCGAACTCTTGGATATTGATTTTGAAATTATTTTGGCTGATGATTGCTCCAAATCAGAATTTCATCTAGTAAACAAAGAATTAGTGAGCTTATCGAATGTAACTTACGAACGTCTAAAAGAAAATGTCGGAAGATCAAAAATCAGAAATTACTTATTGCAAAAAGCAATTTACAAAAACTGTTTAATTCTCGATTGTGATGTTGCTATTGTTTCTTCTGACTATATAGAAAAATACCTTGGCGCTATTGAAGATAATTGTGTTATTGTTGGCGGACATATATATCAAAAAAACCCGCCAAAGGATACTTCTTTGATATTGCATTGGAAATATGGAACTCAAGTTGAATGTAAACCTTTGTCAGAGCGTTTAAAAAAGCCATATGATTCTTTTATGACTAATAGTTTTTTAATCCAAAAAGAAACATTTAAAAAAGTTAAATTTGACGAATCAATTATTAGGTATGGTCATGAAGACACAGTGTTTGGAATAGAATTGAAGTTAAAAAAGATAGCAATAAAACATATAGATAATCCTGTTTTACATTTAGGAATAAAATCTGCTCAAGATTTTTTGAAAGGCGAAAAAGAATCAATAGTAAATTTAGTTAGATTGAGCAATAAAAGAACAACAAGAGGAGAGATAATTAAGAAGAGCAAGTTATTATCATCAGAAAACAAGAAAATATTTAAGGCATATTATTATTTAACTTTTTTTTATTATAAAAATCGATTGGATAAAATGTTATTAAGTGAAAACCCTTCATTAAGACTATTTACATTGTGGAAATATTTTAATTTAAAAGAATTAAGAAAATCGATTGGAAATTAGTAGAGCAGAAATATCAAAAACAATAATCACAAAGTTAATCGCTGAAAAAGAGAGTTTAAAAAAGCAATTTTCTGATAGTAAAAATAAAATAGGATATTTTTATTTAGACAATTTATTGCCAATAGAATTGGCTGATAAAATTCATGCTAAATTTCCAAACACAGAAAATACAATGCTTAAGAAAAGTTTAAAAGAGTATAAACATGTAGCATTTCAGATGGATAAATATGATAAATTGCTTGAAAAGGTTATATATGCTTTTCAAGATGATAAAGTTGTTAAGTTAATATCTGAAATTTGTGATATTGAGGGTATTTCTCCAGACAAGAATCTTTACGCAGGAGGTTTGTCTTTAATGAAGAAAGGGAACTTTTTAAACCCTCATTTAGATAATTCACATGATAAGGATAGAGAAAATTGGAGAGTTTTAAATCTATTGTATTATGTAACGCCAAATTGGAAAATGGAAAATGGTGGTAATTTAGAACTTTGGATTAACGGATTGAATAATGAACCAATAGTTATTGAAAGTAAATTTAATAGATTGGTTGTAATGGCAACTCATAATAAGTCTTGGCATTCGGTAAATGAAGTCTTAGTTGATAAGGTTAGATGCTGTGTGTCTAATTATTATTTTTCTGAGAAGCCTTTATTACCTACTGATTCTTTCCATGTAACATCATTTAGAGGAAGGTCAAATCAAAAAATAAGAGACACTTTTTTACAGGTTGATAATTTTGTAAGAATGGGAATTCGAAAAATTTTTAAAAAAGGGATAAGAAAAAATCCACATCAGTATAAAAAGTAAATTAAAGAAAAAAAGTAATTAATTTTTCTTTTTCATTCTCCCAAATTAATTCTTTAGAGGCGTTTTTCAAATTTTCTTTCCAATATTTTGTATCTTTTTTCAGTATCTTTTCAATCTGACTTGCCAATGCTTTTGGATTCCTGTCAATTATAACTTCACCAACTTTATAACTATCAATAATACCTTTCATTTCAGTTAAATCAGAAACTAAAATTGGGATTTCTACCTGTATATAATCAAAAATTTTATTTGGTAAAGCGTAACGATAATTCAATCCCAAATCTTCTTCAATACTGATGCCTAAATCTGCAGTTGGAGTGATGGTTCTTAATTCTTTAGGAATTATTTTACCTGAAAACCTCACTGTATCGTCAAGTTTCAAATTGATAACTTGTTGTTTTAATTGAGTTGAAATATCTCCATCACCAATAATTACAAAAATGATATTGTTAAGATATTGCATTGTTTCAATCATCAATTCGATACCTCTACCAAGATTAAGTGCGCCTTGATAAATAATAATTTTTTCGTTTTTTAATTTGAAAAGAGGCTCTTTTAATTCTTTAGTTAATTTTTCAGGGAGATTACGAATAACACTAAAATTTGTATTGTATTTGTCGTTATAATAATCAGCAATAGATTGACAAACGGTATAGCAGTTTTTTAACTTCGGTAGAATGTTTTTTTCAATTTTCAACCATATTTTTTGAACTCTTGGTCTGTTTATTAATTCTGGAACTTCCGTAAACAATTCATGACTGTCATATACTAATTTTTTATTTAAAAATTGACTAATGAGGTAGTTAGGAAGTAAAGTATCAAGGTCGTTTGCCAGTAAGATATCTTTTTTAGTAAAGAGTAATTTAAAAAATAATCGCAAATTATATTCAGCATAAAAAAGAAAACCTTTATTAAATAACAACTTCATTCTATAAGTTTTATAAGGCCTTTTTAAAGGCAAACTATTTGGTAGTTTTCTGCCAATAAGTAGTATGTCATAACCAAGTTTTTGCAAAGTTTTTGAAACTTTGTAAACACGTTGGTCAGTTGCCAAATCATTAGTTACCGAAATAATTATTCTCTTCAATATAAAATTATAAAGTATGCAAGATAAAAAATAAAAACCCACTCCAAATGATTGAAGCGGGAAATTGCTATGAAAAAGAAGATAAGGAGTTTTCCTTATCAGTATATAAGTCGTAAAATGAAGTATAAACTTACTTGCTATTAAAAATAATAATTTAAGTTATACTGATTCAAAAATAACTCTTAAATTTGAGTGTTTAAACTTCTGAAAATGAATTCTGATTTAAATTTTTTAACTCAATACGGTGAAACTTATATAAAAACTCAAACGAATTTGGCGATTGCTACGCTTAAAAAGTACAACACAATTGTAAATAAACTAATTGAATTTGAGAAGTGTAGAGGAGAAAAAATATTGTTTAAAGATGTAAATCTTAAGTTGAGAAGCGAGTTGATTCATTATTTTTCTGAGAGTCATAGATTAAGTAACAACACAATTGGACGGTATTTAAAATTCATCAAAAGCCTTTGCTTAGACGCGAAACGACACGGAATAATACTAAATAGAGAAGTAGATTATTTTAAAGGATATACTATTGAGGCATCAAAAACGATTCTTACCTTTGATGAGTTGAATCAAATAAAAAGCACAAATTTCACAAAACCAAATCATAAAACAGCAAGAGATTGGTTAATTATTGGGTGTTATACAGGTCAGAGAGTTTCAGATTTATTACAAATGAATAGTGATTGTATTCAAAAAATACAGAACACTGAGCAAATAGTTTTAAAACAAATTAAAACAGGTAAATTAGTTCAAATCCCAATGCATTTAGAAATAAAAAGGATTTTATTAAAACGAAATGATGAATTCCCATCTTCATTTGCTGAGAATTTTGAAAGTAATAAATCGCTGTTTAATAGGTATTTAAAACAGTTGTGTGAGTTTGCAAAAATTGACACAATAGAAAAAGGAAGTGTTTATAATAGTGAAACCAAACGTAATGAAGATGGAAGTTTCGAAAAATATAAATTAGTTTCTTCACACATTTGCAGGCGTTCATTTGCTACCAATTTTTATGGCAATCCAAAATATCCAACACCTTTATTGATGAGCATCACTGCGCATAGTACAGAAAAAATGTTTTTGGAATATATTGGTAAAAAACAGGGAGATAATGACGCGCAATTATCTATGTTTTAAAAAACGTTTTTTACAATTGATTTGTATCGAATATTTAAGTATATTTGAATGTAGAATTTATTCTATGAAATCGCAAATTTCGGGCACTACTCTTTGGAGTGGTGCTTTTTTATTCAGCCCAGTCTTTTCCGAATTTTAACCAATTAATTATTTTTTTGTAATTTTAGAGTATAATTAACTTTGAGATATATCAACAACAACTAAAATGTAAATATTATGGGAAGTAAATTTTTTGGCAATAAAACGGAACAACCAACTAATAAAAAGGGAAAGACTAAGGCTGGAAAAAGCAATAGTAATGTAAATAAATCATCAAGTGTTAAAAAGAGTGGAAGAGGAAAATAATTAATCTATAAATTTATAGATAAGAAAGTCTTCGAATTATAAAAGTATGTCTTTATATATACTTTTCCAAATATTAATGTTGAAATAAACAGTAATATATTAGTCTTATTTTTATTTGAATAAAAGCCTTAAATTACTGTTTAATAGTAAATTAAGGCTTTATAAGTGGAGATGGAGGGACTCGAACCCTCGTCCAAACAAGCAATTAAAGAGCTTTCTACATGCGTAGTTTTTGATTAATTGTCGGTAATAAGCTGACCAAAAACCGCCTACTTAAAACGTATTCATTTTAGTTTCAGAATATAACCATGACCTTTATATTCCTATGTTGACTTTTACGATGCCAAAAAATCGAACGCCGTTAACCAAGGCTTTCGAGTGACATTCAGCTTTCCGACCTTGTCGAACTAGGCTAATCCTACTATAATTCGGATTATGCAGCTAAAGCGTAGTTATTCTCGCCGTTTAAAGTTTTAAAATTGATTTTTACGAGTACTATTTCATTGCTCGACATGCTTACAGTTCAACTGACCTTGCAGTCAAAACCAAGTCATCCCCAATATTTCAATGAACATTTTTTAAATGTGTTTGCAAATTTATAAAAAAAATAGACACAAAACACTATTTGATATTCGTATAAATTCAAATATCTTAGCGCAAAATTTATACCAAATAATTAAAGAAGATATATATGAAGATAGGAATTATCAAGGAGCGAAAGAATCCGCCAGATAGAAGAGTTGTTTTTTCACCACTTGCTTGTAAAGAATTGTTGGAAAAATATCCGAAGTTAGAACTGAAAGTAGAAAGTTCTGATGTACGTTTTTTTACGGATGATGATTATAAAAATGCAGGAATAAATATTGTTGATGATATTTCTGATTGCGATGTTTTATTAGGCGTAAAAGAAGTACCAATTGATGATTTGATACCAAATAAAAAGTATTTTTTCTTTTCTCATACTATTAAAAAACAACCGTACAATAGAAAGTTGATAAAGGCTATTCTTGATAAAAATATTTCCCTTTTTGATCATGAAACGTTAGTTAATCAAAAAGAACACAGAGTTGTAGCATTTGGAAGATATGCAGGAATTGTAGGCGCTTACAACGGTTTTAGAGCATTTGGAATGAAAAATAAATCGTTTAATTTGCCAAAAGCAGAATATTTACAGGATCAACAAGATTTAATTGCAAATTTGAATAAAATTCAATTGCCAAATATTAAAATTGTATTGACAGGAAAAGGTAGAGTGAGTGATGGCGCAAAAGAAATGCTTGACGGAATGAATATGAAAGAAGTTACCGTTGATGAATTTTTAAATAAGTTTTTTGATGAGCCAGTTTTCACGCAATTAGATGTGTTAGACTATAATAAACGTAAAGACGGTAAAGAAATTGATAAATACGATTTTTACAATAATCCGCAAGAATATATAAGTGATTTCATGCGTTTTTCCAAAATGTCAGACATGTATATTTCAGGACATTTTTATGGTGATGGTTCTCCGTTTATATTTACTCGTAATGATGCTAAATCATCAGAATTTAAAATAAAAGTAGTTGCAGACATCAGTTGTGATATTGATGGTCCTGTGGCGTGTACTATAAAGCCATCAACGATTGCAGATCCTGTTTATGGTTATAATCCACAAACAGAAAAAGAAGACGATTTTACTAAAGATGGTGTGATTGCTGTAATGGCTGTTGATAATTTGCCTTGTGAATTACCAAACGATGCATCAGTAGGCTTTGGTGAAATGTTTGCTAAACATGTAATTCCTTCGTTTTTTGATGATGATAAAAGCGGTATTCTACATCGTGCTCAAATGACTAAAAACGGAAAATTGACGGAACGTTTTTCATATTTACAAGATTATGTTGACGGAAATGAGTAGAGAGATTCTTCGTTTCACTTAGATTGACATTTATATATAAATAAAATGCTTCAAGACAAACAATTTTTAATAGATTTGACCAATACCAAAATGCCTTACGGTAAGTTTAAAGGCATAGATTTAATTGACTTGCCGGAGCATTATATCGTTTGGTATCATGCCAAAGGGTTTCCGAAGGGGAAACTAGGGCTGATGTTGGGTTTGGTTTATGAATTGAAATTAAATGGTTTGGAATATTTGATTCATGAGATTAAGAAGAACAGTTAAATTATGTTAAATACTTGATGTATTGTTTTTTTGAATCTCTTTTTTTTCTTAAATTTAAGCATTTTTTAACTAAATTTTAAAATTATGAATACTCAAGAGATTGCAGATAAGTTAGTGAAAATGTGTAGAAATGGTCAAAATATGGAAGTTCTTGACGAGCTTTATGCAGACAATATTGTAAGTAGAGAAATGCCTGGAATGCCAGGAGAATTAACAGAAGGAATCAAAGAAGTTTTTGCGAAAAATGAGCAATGGCTTGGCGATGTTGTCGAGTTTCATAGCTCAAATGTTTCTGATCCGCAGGTTGCAGGAAATCATTTTACATGTACGATGGATTTTGACGTAACTTTTAAAAGTAGAGGAAGACAACAAATGAAAGAAGTTTGTGTTTATGGTGTTGATAATGGTAAAATTGTAAGTGAGCAGTTTTTCTATTCGATGTAATTTCATTAAAAAACAGAAAGGCAGTATTGATTAATAAATACTACTTTTTTATTACTACGGTTTCAAAAAAGGTTTTAGAAAGTTTTCAATAAAAGACTGAACATTGTTCAGCCTTTTATATTTGATTTTGTATTTTTGGGGCGTAATAAAGAAACCTTATGAGTAGTCTTAAAGAGCGTTGGAAAATAACTTCTAATTGGCAAATTGTTCTAATTCTTTTTGTTTTTAGTATTACAGGTACTTCCTCTTTATTTGTTTCAAAACCAATTATGAAGTTGTTGGGGATTACAAAAGAAAACTTACACTTGATTCCTTACTGGATTCTTTACATTATTATCGGTTTGGTGTTTTACAAAATATTATTGCTTTCTTTTGGTTGGATGTTTGGGCAATTTAATTTCTTTTGGAATTTTGTATCAAAAACATTAAGGCATATTGGTTTCAAACGTTTTTTTTCAGAATAAAAATGGATTACTCTTTATAATTTCTAATAGAACTAATTTTCACTCATTTTAATTTTAAAGATTACCAAATACAAATCGTGTAAATTTTCACTTTACATAAAACACGATGATTAATTCTGGGGTAAATAGTTGTATGAAAGTTATGTGAAATCGAGTGTTATAAGTTGATTTAAGCTTTAGGAGTTAATGACTTAAAAATAAAGAAACTGATCGAAAACAAGAGCCCAAAACCAAGTGTAACTCCCCAAGTTTTAGGATGTTGAATTGGATCTGTAAATCGTATTGTAATATCTTGAAATAAAAGTTGAGGTTTTTGAAGAATATCCCAAGAATTCCAACGTAAAAATCTTCCGAGATAGATTCCGAATCCGCATAAAAAGAAGATTGTAGTAGTTGAAACCCATGCTTTTGTATTCGAGAATTTTTGTTGGATGATTTTATGCATATCGTTTATTGAAATAAAGAAAAGGAGCATTCCGTTGAGTGCAAATGAACTTATCAATAATAAATCATACCAATAAGGCTTTGCTTTTCCTTGTTGTAAATGCACAAAATCTGTGATGATGTATGGTGCGTCTGGTAAGAAAACAAGCCAGATTAAACAGGCTAAGACCGTTGCAAGGTAAAAAAGTTACAATTTTTTACAAAAAAAATCATTTATTTTACTGATTATAAGTTAATTAAGTCGTATATTTGATTCTGAAAATACACAAACAACCTACTTTAGCAGACAGTATTTGCGATTTACGTAAAAGAAAAATAAAAACAGTATTTTTCAGTCAAATTAACACCATTATAGATTGGGATACTATTTCAAAAATAATAGA
>JAKITY010000014.1 GCA_021647835.1 Flavobacteriaceae bacterium
TTGATAGATTGGATAAAAGATACCTTGTTAGAGAAATTTGGAAATATAAGTGCAAAAGATTTAGATTTATTCTCAGTTGTTGATACATCTGATGAGGTGATTGATGTAATCAATAACTTCTATAAAAAATATGAATTAAGTCCAAATTTTTAATCATGTTTACTACTACTTTTATATCTAAAAAATCAACAATAAGTACTAAATTTTCATATGCTCCAAATTCTTATGGCACTTATGAAAACAATGGAGTATGTTATAATTTAGATACAAGTTATACAAGAACATATTCTCAATCGTTTCGTGATGATTTATTCACTATGAGTGATCATTCACGTGTAATTATAGGATTCCAAGTTACTCAAAACATTTTAAGTATTGATGAATTTACAACCGAAAATAATATACGAGTTCCTACTCCTAAAAGCAACCTTATTCATAATAATGTATCTTTATATATAAACCCTAAATTATTTAACTCTGGCTTACTCATTCAAAATCAGTTAAGGTAATTTTGACTAAAACAACAACAACAACAACAACAACAACAACAACAACAACAACAACAACAACAACAACAACAACAACAACAACAACAACAATCAAATTTCAGTAGATATGAATAATTTTTCGACATGTATTTACGTTATTAAATCAGTAAAAAATAATTATATAAATCCCATTAAATTCGTAAAAGTCAATTGAGAAAGTTTCTTGTTTTCACCTTAATTTTATCTTTTTTATTTATTGATATTTCCTCTGCACAAAACAATGAGATAACAATAAATGCAACTTTAGATGCCGAAAATCACGAATTAAAAATACAGCAAGAAATAATTTTTCATAACAATACAAATATAGTTTTAAACACTATTTACTTACATAATTGGGCAAATGGTTATAGAGATAAGAAAACGCCTTTATCGAAAAGATTGATTGAAAATTACAATAGAGATTTACATTTTTCGAAAGAGAAATTTCGAGGTTTTTCTGATGTTAAAAATATTTCTATTAATTATTCTTCTGTAAAGTGGAAAACAAAAGAAAATGCAATAGACATTATCGAAATATCACTCAAAAACAATCTAAAACCAAAAGATTCTATTGTAATTAGTGCAACATATATGGTTAAAATTCCGTCAAATAGATTTACTAAATATGGTAGAAATAAAAATGCTTATGATTTAAGGTATTGGTACTTAGTTCCTGCATTTTACGATCAAGATTGGGAACTGATGAGTAATCTTGACATGGATGACTTATTGATGGAATTGAGCAATTATAACATTACTTTTACAGTTCCAAGCAACTACACATTAAATTCAGATTTAGCATCAACAATTACAAACAACGGCAATGAAAAAACATATCATTTAACTAAAAAAAACAGGGTTGATATTGAATTAAATATCAATAAAGAAAATGATTTTGAAGTTTTCAATACTGATAATATTTCTGTAGAAACAAACCTAAATTCTAAAAAATTAAGTGCGGGAGTAAAAATCGATATATTGAACCGAGAAATTGCATTTATTGAAAGGCATCTTGGTAAATATCCACACAAAAAAATATTTGTCAATAAAATAACTTACTCTAAAAACCCTGTTTACGGTCTTAATCAATTACCTTCATTTTTACGCCCGTTTTCTGATGTTTTTGAGTGGGATATTAAAATGTTTAAAGCATTAACTGAAAAATATCTTAACAATACAATTATTGTAAACAGACGTAAAGATTCTTGGTTTTTAGATGGCTTACAAACATATTTAATGATGGAATATGTTGAAGAATATTATCCAGAAATGAAGGCTACTGGAAATCTTTCAAAAATTTGGGGATTACGAAAGTTCAATCTCACACAACTAAATTTTAATGACAAGTACCCTATTTTATATCAATTTGCAGCACGTAAAAATGTTGATCAGCCATTGACTATGAGTGCAGATTCATTGTCGAATTTTAACAGAAAAATAATCAATAAATACAAAGCAGGATTAGGGCTTCGTTATCTAAATGAATTTTTAAAAGAGGATGTTATTCCGTCTGCAGCAAAACAATTTTTTGAAGAGAATACTTTAAAATTCACAAAAAGTTCTCAATTTAAAAAAATAGTTTTAAGTAAAACCGATAAAGATTTATCTTGGTTTTTTGGTGATTATATTAAATCAAAAAGAAAAATAGATTACACGATTAGTAATATTAAAATACTTGAGGATTCAGTTGCTGTAACTATCAAAAACAAACGCAACATCTCTGCTCCTGTTGCTTTATACGGCGTCAAAGGAGAAGAAATACATTTTAAAAGGTGGATTACTGGCGTTGATTCAACTAAAACTGTTGTAATTCCCAAAAACGGTTTCAATAAATTATCTCTTAACTACGAATACCTATATCCAGAATTAAATCTACGAGATAATTGGAAAAATTTAGAAAAAAAAATATTTAATCGTCCTCTGCAACTCAAATTTTTAAGAGATGTTGAAAATCCGCATTACAATCAATTATATTATACTCCTATATATAAATATAATTTCTATGACGGCCTACAATTAGGTGTTTCTCTTGGGAATAAAACTATTTTAAACAAAAATTTCACTTATAAAATTAGTCCTTATTATGGCACAAAATCTAAAGGATTCGTTGGTTCTTTTTCAGCACTATATAAATACATACCAAAGAAAGAAAGTTCAAAAATAGATAAATACTATTTTGGCGTTTCAGGAAGTTCATTCCATTATGCTCCACAATTGACATACCGTTCATTTTCACCCTATGTAGCAGTCGAATTTAAAAGAAAAAGTTTACGTGACGTTGGCGGAAGTTCAATTTATATAAATTATGTAAACATTAAACGAGATCTTGATCCAACAGCCATAGATCAAAACTTAGAAGCAAACAAGTACAGTGTTTTCAATATTGGATATTCATATTCTAAACCAAACATCATCCAAGATTTAAGATATACTGCAAACTTAGAATTGGCAAACAAGTTTAGCAAAGCAACTGTTGACTTTCGATACCGAATACTAACAGATAAGAACCGTCAATTTGATTTTCGTTTTTTTGCTGGAGCATTTTTGAATAATAAAACAACGTCAGATTATTTTAGTTTCGGATTATCAAAACAATCCGATTATCTTTTTAGATTAGATTATTTAGGTCGGTCTGAAGGAACTGGTTTTTTAAGTCAGCAATACATAACTAACGAAGGAGGTTTTAAATCTTTTTTACCTCAAAATTATGCAAATCAATGGTTAACTACATTTAACACAAGTATTGGCATCTGGCGTTGGGCAGAGATTTATAACGATGTCGGATTTTTAAAAAACAAAGGAGAGCGTGTTTATTTTGCCTATGAGAATGGAATCAGACTTAACTTTATTCACGAAATTTTAGAAGTTCACTTTCCTGTTTATTCAAATTTAGGTTGGGAAGTGAATCAGCCAAACTATAGTTCTAAAATCAGATTTGTACTAACCGTAAATCCTGTAAAAATTATCAATTTCGTCAGAAGAGGTTATTATTAATGAGAATATGTTAATTTTTTGTATTCATTTTTATAATTCGTTATAAAATCTTAAATTTGCAGGAGTTCCTAAAAATACATCTATGACTTCTGAAACAACTTCAAAAAGTGCCAATCAACTATCATTCGAAGAGTTTAAAAACGAAATTTTAAGCGATTATAGACTTGCTGTTTTAAGTAGAGAATGTAGTGTATTAGGTCGCAGAGAAGTTCTTACAGGAAAAGGTAAATTTGGGATTTTTGGTGATGGTAAGGAAGTTCCACAACTTGCAATGGTAAAAGCATTTAAAAAAGGAGATTTTCGTTCAGGATATTACCGAGATCAAACCTTTATGATGGCTATTGGAGAACTAACTCCTCAACAATTTTTTGCAGGTATTTATGCACATCCAGATATTAAAGCAGAGCCTTTTTCTGCAGGTCGTCAAATGGGAGGACATTTTGCTACGCATAGCATCAACGAAGATGGAACATGGAAAAACCTAACAGAACAATACAATAGTTCTGCTGATATTTCTTCAACTGCGTCACAAATGCCTCGTCTTTTAGGGTTAGCACAAGCGTCAAAAGTTTATAAAAGTTTAGAATCTTTAGACAAACACAGTGAAAATTTCTCTAAAAAAGGAAATGAAATTGCTTGGGGAACAATAGGAAATGCAAGCACAAGTGAAGGACTCTTTTTTGAAACAATCAATGCTGCAGGAGTACTACAAGTACCAATGTTAGTAAGTGTTTGGGATGATGAATATGGAATTTCGGTTCACGCAAAACATCACACAACAAAAGAGAGTATTTCTGAAGTTTTAAAAGGTTTTAAACGCGATAAAAATAACGATGGATATGAAATCGTTACCGTTAACGGTTGGGATTACGTTCAGTTAATTGACACTTATAATAAAGTTGCAGAACTTGTTCGCACAAAACATATTCCAGCACTTGTACATGTTGTTGAACTTACACAACCTCAAGGTCATTCAACTTCAGGTTCTCATGAGAGATATAAGTCAAAAGAACGTTTAGAGTGGGAAAAAGAATTTGATTGTAACACAAAAATGCGCGAATGGATTTTAGAGTTTGAGTTAGAGAGTGATGGTGAAATACTTAGTTTTGTAGAGAATGAAGATGTGTTAATAGCACTTGAAAAAGAAGTTAAAAAAGAAGTAAGTCAAGCAAAAAGAGAAGCTTGGAAAGCATTCACTGATCCTGTGAAAAAAGATTTAAATATTTTTGTTTCATTGATTGAAAAAATAGCCTTAACAAGTTCAAACAAAAATTTTATTACAAAAATAATTTATGAATTGCAAACATTGGTTGATCCTTCTCGCCAAGACTTTTTTACACTTGTAAGGAAAGTATTGCCGTTTATTATCCATGATAATTCTGATGCTAAAGACGAATTACTTGCTTGGCTTGAAGAAGCAAGAAAAGATAATAATCTAAAGTACAGTTCAGAACTTTACGATGAATCTGAGAATGCTGCAATTCATATTAAAGAAATTTTACCAATATACAATCAAGAATCAACACAAGTTGACGGTCGAATTGTGTTAAGAGATAATTTTGAAACTATTTTCAACAACTATCCAGAAGTACTAACTTTTGGTGAAGATGTTGGAAAAATTGGAGATGTAAATCAAGGATTAGAAGGACTGCAAGAAAAATTTGGAGAAATAAGAATTGCCGATACCGGAATACGTGAAGCAACTATTATGGGGCAAGCAATTGGAATGTCAATGAGAGGATTGCGTCCTATTGCTGAAATCCAATATTTAGACTATTTAATCTACGCTTTCCAATTGATGAGCGATGATATTGCAACACTTCGTTACAGAACGATGGGAAAACAAATTGCTCCAGTAATTGTAAGAACTCGTGGTCATAGGCTCGAAGGAATTTGGCATTCAGGTTCGCCAATGGGAATGCTTCTTGGCGGATTACGAGGAATGTATATTTTAGTGCCAAGAAACATGACAAAAGCTGCAGGATTCTACAATACACTATTACAAGCAAACGAACCTGCACTTGTTATTGAATGCTTAAATGGTTACCGTTTAAAAGAAGAATTACCAACCAATTTGGGCAAATTCACAACACCAATTGGCGTTGTAGAGACGCTAAAAGAAGGAACAGACATAACAATCGTTTCTTACGGTTCAACACTTAGAATTGTAGAGCAAGTTGCCAAAGATTTGTTACAAGTTGATATTGACGTAGAAGTAATTGACGCTCAAAGTTTATTACCTTTTGATATTAATCATGATATAGTTAAAAGTTTAAAAAAAACAAATCGATTATTAATTGTAGATGAAGACGTTCCTGGAGGAGGCTCAGCGTATATACTACAAGAAATTTTGGAAGAACAAAATGGATATCAATATCTTGACAGTAAACCGATAACTGTAACTTCGCATGCTCACCGTCCTGCTTATGGAACTGACGGAGATTATTTCTCTAAACCAAACGAGAATGATATTTTTGAAAGTGCTTATAAAATCATGTACGAAGTAAATCCAGCAAAATATCCAAAACTAGTTTAAGTTCTGTTAAAATTATTTTTTACTGATTGTTTTTCTATATCTTTAGCATTCATTTAGAATACTAACTATGAAAAACTATCTATTTACATCAATTTTATCAATCTTTTTCATTTCACTTACCACTGCTCAAGACCGCACTTTTGAAGCAGATTCTGTAGTTGTTACAAATCATAAAACGACCATTAAAGGAATTACATTTCCATATACAGCAACAACTGGAACGCTTCCTCTTTGGGAAGACGACAAAGCAATCGCTTCACTTTTTTATACTTATTATAAGCGAAGTGATGTTAAAGATGGCAGCAAAAGACCTTTGTTAATTTCATTTAATGGAGGTCCAGGTTCCGCATCTGTTTGGATGCATGTTGCTTATACTGGACCCAAAATTTTAAATGTCGATGACGAAGGATATCCTTTACAGCCTTATGGAGTAAAAACAAATCCATATTCTATTTTAGATGTGGCAGATATTGTTTTTGTAAACCCTATAAATACTGGTTATTCACGAATGATTAAAGACGAAGACGGTAATTATCCTGATAGAAAAAAGTTCTTTGGAATTAATGCTGACATTAAATACTTAGCAGAATGGATTAACACATTTGTAACTCGAAAAAATCGTTGGCGCTCACCAAAATATCTTATTGGCGAAAGTTATGGAGGAACACGCGTTGCCGGTTTAGCACTCAAATTACAAGAATCTCAATGGATGTATCTCAATGGCGTCATCTTGGTTTCTCCTGCCGATTACAAAGTTTTTAATTCTGATGTTCCTATCGCATCTGGAACTAATTTACCTTATTTTACTGCTGCTGCTTGGTATCATAAAATGCTTCCTGCCGAACTTCAGAATAAAGATTTACTAGAAATACTTCCCGAAGCAGAAGAATTT
Organism: Flavobacteriaceae bacterium; assembly: GCA_021647835.1. Classification (GTDB taxonomy): domain Bacteria; phylum Bacteroidota; class Bacteroidia; order Flavobacteriales; family Flavobacteriaceae; genus Urechidicola. The sequence continues at coordinate 6,953 of JAKITY010000014.1, forward strand.
GCATTAAATTCACTCATTCCAGCATTGGCAAAAGGAGGATTTATATCAGAAAGTGAAAAACAACGTATTGCTGAGAAAATGGCATACTATTCTGGACTGTCAAAAAAAGTTATTTTACAGAATAATTTAGATGTTAGTACTGGATTTTTCTGGAAAGAATTATTACGAAATTCTGGAAAAACAATCGGTAGATTAGACTCTCGATATATCGGAATTGACAAAAAAGAAACAGGTTCGCGTCCTGATTATAGTGCCGAATTAACTTCATGGCTGCACTCATTTACACCAGCAATAAACTACTATCTGAGAGAAGAGCTCAACTTCAAAACCGATTTAAAATATCAAATGTTTGGCGATGTGCATCCTTGGGATAGAAGGAATAATAATACGCGTGAAAACTTGCGAAAAGCAATGGCTCAAAATCCATATTTACAAGTAATGGTGCAAAGTGGTTATTTTGATGGAGCAACCACTTATTTTGCTGCAAAATACACAATGTGGCAAATTGATCCAAGCGGAAAAATGAAAGATAGACTTGAATTTCGTGGTTATAGAAGTGGACATATGATGTATTTGCGCAAACAAGATTTAGAATTATCAAATGAAGATATTCGTAAATTTATTAAGAAATCATTGCCCAAAGAAGGACAAGCAGCAAAGTATTAACCTTTCAATAAATTATTCCCAATAGCACATTGTAAACACTTGTGTTGCGAGCAATATTCATTTTTGAGTTCTAATATGGCTTGCGACTCAAAAGCACTTTTTGATTTTGCCTTTCTGAATGAATCAAACTTTTTAATAATAGCATTCTCTTCAGATTTTACCTGCTGAATTAACTCTAAAAACTCCGACTCATCTAACTTTCCAATATGCTTTAAATACACAAATTTTAACGGAATGATTGTATTTATCATCAACAAGTCAATAAATGAGTTTGTGAGTTTTTTCGTTCGTTTTGGAGATTCTTTTTCAAATGTATAATGTGTTTTCCAAAATTTAGAAGCTGTAACTGAAAATAAATCATATACTTCTGAAGTATTTTCAGTTTGCATTAATTTTGAAAATAAATTTTGATGTAAACTATACAATCCTGCAAATTGCGAAATTCTAATCGTTGGAAAATTGGTTGGACGCAATCTAAAAAACTGAGCAAAACTTCGTTCCTGAGTCATTAGTTTATATTTTTTCTGCTGATATGCATACTCTTTTTTTAGGTCTATATAATATGGGTCTTCAATACTTTTATTCAACATTCCTAGTTGACCAAAAAACAAACTTTCTAAATTTTGCTGTGATATTCGTTCCCTTTTTACAGTCGTAAAATCTAACAATGAAGCCATTTCAAAAAACGCTTCTGCATTGACTTTCAGCCCAAAATTTCGTGCTAATAATTGAAACAAAACCGTTTCCCAATCAAATTTTGTTTCCTCTAAAGCATTGTAAATCAATACCGATTTTCGTTCTAAACGTTCGAAATACAAGCGCTCAAACCAATTGGAAATTACAAACGCATCAACCGAAGAAATACTCTTTTCACAATTAATCCATCTTTCAGGTCTTGAAAATAATTTCTGGTAATTTCTTAGCAACACTTCCGAAACGTACTCTTTTAATTCTAAGGTAGGAATTGCGCTATTTTCACTATTGTGAACCTCAACATCGTGTTCCCAAACTACGTGCAGAATAACGTTGTCATAATTTTCGTCCTTTTCGTGATTATGCACATACCAATCAGAAGATTTTACGTGAATTTCTACATTTCCCGCCCATAATTGAGTGCCAATTTTGATTTTTGCATTAAAAAAATCTGGACCAGAATTGTGGTTATGAGTTCCTGTTGAAACAACAACTATCTCCTCTCCTATTACTGTTTTCAAATCATCAGAATAGAATAATTTATGCCTCCATAAATAGTGTAGTAAATCTTCTTTCATAGCAACTAAAGTATTTAATATCAGTACAATTCTTTTTCAATAAACTTTCGCAACTCAAGAAGACTTATACTATCTTTAATCATCTTGTCGCTTTCTAAATCAAAAAATTCAATATATCCAACACGTGTAATGGTATTAAACTCGCCTAAAATATGATCGAAATACAAAAATGCTAAATGTTGATATCCCTTTTCATCTTGACTCATATTTCTAATAAAAACCCGAATATCAACTTTTTCTTTTTCTTCATCTAACTCGTGTAAAATTTCTATATCATCAATAGGGAATTCTACTCCATTAATCCCTAAGGACACATTGTCTGTTGCTTGTCTAAACTTCTTTACAATCCAATTTTCAATTTCAGGGTGATTTCTTTCTAATTCTTGTGTTGGCTTTACGCCTTTACTCATTCCGTCAGGAGTAATAATCAAAATATAATTATCGTTTTTATCAATCATTAATTCAGGAAACAACAAATCGTTAAATTCTTTGATTTTGACAGTCAATTCTTCATATATTTCTCCTCCAACATCTGGATTTTGAATGAATTTTTCAATTTTTGATTTATTATCTATAAACCAATTCCAAAACTTCTCTTTTGGTGTTTCAATCTTTTTTCTCTTAAAAACATTTAACATTCTAAAATCATTTTTAAAAAGTAAATATACACCATTTATAGTTGCATCAAAAATTATAATCGCATAAAACAAATATGCTTGATTATTTTCACTTTCTTTACAGCATTAACACGAAATAACTATGAATAGCATCGAAAAATTAGAATGGCGATATGCAACAAAGAAGTTTGATAGCACAAAAAAACTGTCAGAAAATCAATTAAATATATTGAAGAACACTTTTACTTTGACTGCAACTTCGTATGGCTTACAACCACTTAAAATGCTTGTTATCAGTAACGAAAAAATAAAAGTGCAGTTGTTAGAACACTCTTACAATCAGCATCAAGTTACAGAATGTTCTCATTTATTAGTGCTCTGTATCAAAACCAATATTGATAGTAATTATATTGATAAGCAATTTGATTTAGAAAAAAAAATCCGAGGAACATCCGAAGAAATTATCAGTGATTTTAGAGCTTTTTTAAAAGATAACTTCAATAACAAAACACCTGAAAAAATAGAAAACTCATCAATAAATCAAGTATATATTGCACTTGGAAATTTAATGACCGTTTGCGCATACGAAAGTATAGATTCTTGTCCAATGGAAGGTTTTGACACGGCTAAATATGATGAAATTTTAAATCTTGAAAAACAGCAATTGAAATCTGTCTTACTTCTTCCTGTTGGCTTTAGAGCCGAAGATGACTTTATGAGTACGCTTAAAAAAGTGAGGATTTCTGTAGAAGATTCTGTGATTGAATTTTGATTGTTTGTTATAGGTTATGAGTTTTTCACGCAGTTTTACATAGAGAAGCACAGCAGTTTTAAAAATTGTTGATTTTTTTACCATTGCTAAAAAACTTTTTTTTATTACACGTAAGTTAAAGTAAATTTATAAACCAAAATTGTATTTATTAATAGAATCTTCTATTCCATAATTTTATCACTATACTTGTAAGTATGTAATAAAATATTCGACTATTTGGTAGAATAAAATACGACCTAATTTAATCAAAAATAAATATTAAAATGACTAAAACATATTACGATCCTGCTGACTTAAAGAAATTTGGAGATATAAGTAACTGGAATGAAACATTAGGCACAAAGTTTTTTGATTATTATGCAACAGTTTTTAAAGAAGGCGCATTAACGGCTCGTGAAAAATCATTAATTGCGCTGGCAGTTGCACATACCGAACAATGTCCGTATTGTATTGATGCCTATACAAAAGATGGTTTACAACGAGGAATTACAAAAGCCGAAATGATGGAAGCCGTACATGTTGGTGCCGCAATAAAAAGCGGAGCAACATTGGTTACAAGCGTGCAAATGATGAATAAAGTAAATAAGTTAGAAATGTAATGTCTAAAAACAAGTCTATAAAATCACTTCTTGCTAGTAAAAATAATTTAGCATCTGCCAAACATCAATTAGAAATTTTGTCTAACGGGATTTTTGCGAATGGAGAATTACCAAAATTTAAACAAAAATTACAAGAAATAAATACCTATCCACTACGACCAAAAAAAGTAGAAGTACTCCAAATAAATTTGGGTTATATGTGCAATCAGGTATGCGCACATTGTCATGTTGATGCAGGTCCAGATAGAAAGGAAATCATGACAAAAAAAATAATGGAGCAATGTCTAGAAGTGATTAAAAAAACAAAAGTACATACCATCGATTTAACAGGTGGCGCACCAGAAATGAATCCTAATTTTAGGTGGTTTGTTAAAGAAATAGCAAAAATTGGCGTATCCGATTTAATTGTTCGTTCTAACTTAACCATTATTGAGGCCAATAAAAAATATAAGGACTTACCCGATTTTTTTAAAAAGCATAAAGTGCATGTAATATCTTCTATGCCACATTGGACACAAGGAAAAACTGATAAACAAAGAGGAAATGGCGTGTTTGCAAAGTCTATAAAAGCCTTACAGCGTTTAAATGATGTTGGTTACGGAATTTTAAACAGTAATTTAAAATTAGATTTAGTGTATAATCCTTCGGGAGCATTTTTACCAGGAGACCAACAAGCATTAGAAAACGATTTTAAAAAGGCATTAAAAACTGATTTTGGAATTTCATTTCATCAACTGTTCGCTATTACAAACCTACCGATAAGTCGGTTTTTAGATTATTTAATCAATTCAGACAATTATGAAGATTATATGAACGCTTTAGTCGAAGCCTATAATCCAATGGCAGTTGCTAATGTAATGTGTACCAATACCATTTCGGTAAGTTGGGATGGTTGGTTGTATGATTGCGATTTTAACCAAATGTTACATTTAAAAGTAAATAGTAAGGTAAAACATATTTCGGAGTATAATGAAGACATATTACAGAATAGAACTATAATTATTAACCAACACTGTTATGGTTGTACTGCAGGTGCAGGAAGCAGTTGCCAAGGTACAGTTGCATAAAATTAACGGAAAAATGAAACTATTAAAAATATTTGTCGCTTTATTTATTTTTAGCATTACTTGTAATGCGCAAGCCGATTTACCAAAATTATTAATCGAATTAAATGAAGAAACAGTACCTTATATTAGTGTAGATAGCCTAAAACTTATCCTGAGAAAAGTTATTTTGCTAGATGCTCGCGAAAAAAATGAATACAAAGTAAGCCATCTTAGAGGAGCCAAATATGTTGGTTATACTAATTTTAATCTTAAAAAAGCGATGAAAGACTTGCCAGAAAAAGATGCTAAAATTGTAGTTTATTGTTCTTTAGGAGTTCGTTCGGAAGATGTAGGCGAAAAATTAAAAAATGCAGGTTATACCAATGTATTAAATCTTTATGGCGGAATTTTTGATTGGAAAAACAAAGACTATAAAGTGTATGATACTAAAGAAAAAGAAACACAAAAAGTACATGCTTTTGATGAAGATTGGGGGAAATGGCTGCTAAAAGGAGAGAAAGTATATGACTAAAAGATTACTTATAGTGTTTGTTAAAAATAATAAACTTGGGAAAGTAAAAACTAGATTAGCAAAAAGTATTGGTAAACAAGGAGCCTCGGCTATTTATAGAGAACTTGTAAAAATAACTGCTAATTGCATTGCTGAATTAACGATTAAAAAACACATTTATTTTTCTGATGAAGTTATAGATGAACCTATTTGGAAGGATGCTTATAAAACCATTCAAGTTGGAAATGATTTAGGAGAACGTATGAAAAATGCATTTAAAAACTCTTTTGATAATGGGTATGAACAAGTGGTATTAATTGGTTCTGATTTACCTGAATTGTCCACTAAAATTATTAAAAACAGTTTTGAAGAATTAACAAAAAACTCAGTTGTTTTTGGTCCAGCACAAGATGGTGGTTATTATCTTATCGGCTTATCTAAAATGAATACAAAAATATTTGAAAATAAAGCGTGGAGTACGGATACATTATTGAAAGACACGTTAAATGAATTGACTAAAGATCAGCAAAAGTATAGTTTGTTGCAAGGTTTAAACGATATAGATACATTAGAAGATTTAAAAAAATCTGATTTTTATACTAAAAATAAATATATTCAAGAAATTGCTCATCAAAAAATATAATGAAGAAACAACAACTCCAAGAAACCACCGAATTTTTACAATCTAAAGGTTTTTTAAAACCTCAAGTAGGCATTGTTTTAGGAACTGGCTTAGGAAAAATAGTGGCAGAGATTGATATAGAAATAGAAATTTTGTATCGTGATATTCCAAATTTTCCACAAGCAACTGTAGAATTTCATTCAGGGAAATTGATTTATGGAAACCTGTCTGGTAAAAAAGTGATCGTTATGGTTGGTCGTTTTCATGTGTATGAAGGTTATGATTTATGGAGCGTTACCTATGGAATACGAGTTATGAACGCTTTAGGAATTCATAAATTATTAATTTCAAACGCAGCAGGAGCAATCAACTTAAGTTATAAAAAAGGAGAATTGATGTTAATCAATGACCATATTAATTTGCAAGGAAACTCGCCATTAGCATTTAAAGGAGTCGCAACTTTTGGCGATATGTTTGTAGATATGTTAGCACCTTATTCACCCGAAATGAATGCGCAATTAACCACTATTGCAACTAAAAATAATATTACTTTACATCAAGGAGTTTATGCAAGTGTTATTGGTCCACATTTAGAAACTCGTGCAGAATATAGAATGCTTCAGATTTTAGAGGTAGATGCTGTTGGCATGAGTACTGTACCAGAAGTCATTGTAGCCAATCATTTAAATTTACCTTGTATCGCAATCTCCGTTTTAACAGATGAGTGTAACCCTAAAAATTTACAACCAATAGATATTGCTGAAATTATAGCCATAGCAGAAAAAGCAGAGCCAAAAATGATTGTATTATTTAAAGAATTAATAAAATTATAAAACAGATGAGTTATTTAGAAACAACACACAATGTATATAAAGAAGCAGCACTAACACCAGATATTGGTTTATGTTGTACCACAAACCCAATTTGGGAATTACCAGGTCTCAAAATACCACGTATCATGCAAGAAATGAACTATGGTTGCGGAAGTACGGTACACGCAAGAGATTTAACCAACAACCCGAAAATGCTATATGTTGGCGTTGGTGGCGGAATGGAATTACTACAATTTGCTTATTTTAACCGTCAAAAAAATGGCGTAATAGGCATTGATATTGTTGATGAAATGTTAGAGGCATCACGTAAAAACTTTATCGAAGCAGAAAAACAAAATCCATGGTTTAAAAGTGAATTTGTTACACTTAAAAAAGGAGATGCAATGAATTTGCCAATAGAAGATAACTCTATTGATGTTGCCGCACAAAACTGTTTGTTCAATATTTTTAAGACAGAAGATTTAAAAAAAGCAATTAAAGAAATGTATCGTGTTTTAAAACCACACGGACGCTTAGTGATGAGTGACCCAATTTGCGAACAACCCATGAATGAAACTCTAAGAAACGATGACCGTTTACGAGCATTGTGTTTAAGTGGTAGTTTGCCAATGGCAGAATACATTAAAATGCTAACCGATGCTGGTTTTGGAACAATAGAAGTAAGAGCAAAAAAACCATATCGAATATTAGACTCTGCAAATTACCCAACCGATGAATTGATTTATATTGAATCTATAGAAATTGCCGCTATTAAAGATCCAGTACCAGAAGATGGTCCTTGTATTTTTACTGGAAAAGCAGCCATATATTTTGGTTCTAATGATTATTTTGATGATAAAAAAGGACATACGCTATTAAAAAATCAACCCATCGCTATTTGTGATAAAACAGCAAATGATTTAGCCAATTTAAAACGAAACGATATTTTTATTAGCGAAAGTACTTATCATTATGATGGTGGCGGTTGTTGTTAGAAAGAGATGAGTACTATTTGTAATGGGTTATCGTCTACTGATTTTTTCCCGCAGATAGCGCTAATTTCTGCTGACATATCTGCGAAAATTTGCGCTATCTGCGGAAAAAAATAAGGAATAACTCATATAATTTACTGTATTTATTAGAACTTAATCAAAAATGAACAAATACCTAGACATCATAAAAAATTCCTATTTAGATTATTGGAATTATCTAAAACAATCTATTCTATGGGAACTAAATTGGGAAAATTATTTTTACGGATTAATTTTTATTTCATTAGTTGTTTGGAGTTTAGAATTGATTTTTCCTTGGCGGAAGAATCAACCTATGTTTAGAAAAGATTTTTGGCAAGATGCTTTTTATATGTTTTTCAATTTCTTTTTGTTAAATTTATTGCTCCTAATTGCATTATCAAATACAGCTGCAGCGCTGTTTGACGATGCACTAAAAATTATTGGATTATCCATTGCCAGTTTTCAATTATTTGATATAAATACCTTTCCGTTTTGGATAAGAACCTTAACATTTTTTGTGATTATTGATTTTGTACAATGGTTTACACATACATTACTGCATAAATATAATTTTTTATGGAACTTTCATAAAGTTCATCATTCAATTAAAGAAATGGGCTTTGCAGGACATTTACGTTTTCACTGGATGGAATCTGTTATTTATAAATCTTTAAAGTACATTCCGTTAGCAATTATTGGAGGATTTACTGTAACAGATATTGCCTTTGTTCATTTTTTTAATATTACTATTGGGCATTTAAACCATGCAAATATTCGACTGGATTATGGTATCTTAAAGTATGTTTTTAACAATCCGAGAATGCACATTTGGCACCATGCAAAAGAGCTACCAGAAGCGCATAAAAAAGGTGTTAATTTTGGTATTTCATTAAGTATTTGGGATTATTTATTTAAGACAAATTATATACCTTATGACGGTAGAGATATTGAAATTGGTTTTGATGGCGATGAAAAATTCCCTAAAAGTTTTATTGGTCAAGAAATGTATCCTTTATCTCGGAAAAAATAGCAATCAAAAATACTGTCCCAAACCAAAAACAAATCCTTTTGGCGAATTTGGAGTAACACCAACACCATAATCTATTCTTAGTATTGCATTGTATATTTTTTTATGAATAAATCGTACACCTAAACCCGTATGAACTTGAAGGTTATCAATGGCTAAAAACTGATTAAAAGAACTACCTGAAGCACGCCAAAAACCAGCATCTAAAAACACATTACTTTGTATTGCAAACCAATTTTTATCATATAACGTATGACGATATTCCGTATTCCATACCAAAGTTCCACTTGCTCTATCTACCAAAATACCAACACCTCTTAGATTGATGTTATTATCACTTACAAAAGGAACAAATGGACTTCTTCTATTTGATGATAAACCAAAACGGACCCTGTTTGCCCAATTTCCCTTTGTACCAATACGTTTGTAATATAAAAAGTTATTCCAAGCTACAAGAAAATCCTTTTGACTAGAAGATAAAGAAGTAATAAATTGACCGTAAAAGACACTTTTAAAACCATCCAAATATTGGTAATCATACCTCAAGTTATCATACGTGTAAACAGATTTAAATAACAATTTATTTGCATTAACTTCTTGAGGAAAAAACGAGGTTATATCACCGCTTAATTGTGTATATTTTTCTTTCAAATAGTTAATACCAAATCGAATGTTATTTTTAAAATTTAATTCATATAAACCTAGTACTTCCGTAGAAACATCATTATAAAGGTAACTTGCGGTACTATTATTAAAACGCACAGGTTCTTCACTTTTTTGATTTTGATGTGTTATGGACAAGCCTAATTTATTTGAGAATAATTGAGGTGCGCTATATTTAAAACCATACGAATGAAAACCATTAAATTGATAAAACCCACCAATATTAATGTTTCTACCAAATAAATTAAATTCATTTAGTCCTATTTTAATAGCTGTTTGATTATTGGCAACTTCCCAGATGCTTAATTCAGGTATTATGGTAAAATTTTCTTCAATGGTTATTGATATGTCGTAATAGTTTTGATGAGCATGCACCACTTTAAACGTTGCACGAGCAATACTTGGCAATCTAATTAACCGTACAATATCTCGCTTTAGCACAAGACTGTCTAAGGTTTTGTTTTCTTTGGAATTTATTATTTTTTTAAGAAACTCAACTTTTGTTTTTTTTGCACCAAAAATTTCAATATTATTTATTTGGCGTGTTTGAGCAACAGCAAAAGTACTTACTAATATAATTAGCAATAAAAAGTGTTTCATTTTTCGGTATAATTATAACCTGACGTTTTAAGGAAAATATTAAACGCTACAAAATTAACCTATTATTTTAAAAATAAATAGGTTTTAAATTATTTTAATGAAAAGGTTGCATTTACAGGTTGAACCCAAAACCTATTTAGTTAACAAATAACGTAAACCTAAATTAAAAGTTTCTCCTAAACCACTATCTCTACCTCTAACAAATTTTGCATAAGATAATTCTAAGTTTAATGCTTTGCTAATTTGGTATTTAGTACCCAAACCTACTAAGGTATAATTTTGTGTGAAATTATTTCCTAAGTCAAACAATTCATAATGTTGTGTATTTACATAAACCGTAAAATTGGAAGACGGAAAATAACTTAAAAACACACTTACTGGCACGGCGACACTATTGTTAGCAAAGCGCTCTGTAACGTTTTCATCTACACTAGCGTCAACTGCTTTCTCTCCAAAATTAAAAATAAAATCTGCTTCCGCAAAAAATTGGAATTTATCATTCGCAAAAGTAGTGTCGTAAAAAAACCTATTTTCAAAAATATAACTTCTTTTGTCTAAAAAAACAGGCGATAATTGATCTTTAAAAACAGGTATAAAAAATGTACCTTGATAAGAGAAATTAGAAATATTTTTAAAAGGTTGTATTTTTGCACTTAAACCAATATTAGAAATAGCACTTCTAGAGTCTATTTTGTTATTTCCAAAGGAAAAAACACTCGTTGCTCTTTGATCAAAAGTATTTGATTTTAAATTTATAATTATTCCTAAATTTAGTCTTGAATTGTCAGAAACACCTGTATATATTTCAATTATTGACGTGAAAAAATTACTTCGATTACCTGTTACAGTTGTTCCTCGGTCATCAAATTTTGTTTGTGTATATAAATTGTTAAATATTTTAAAATCCCAATCGCCCTTATTTAACAATTTTGAAGGCGTATAGGTTAAGATGTTACTTTTTTCAGAATCGTCATCATCTTGTGAATATCCAGAAAATGTTATCATCGTTAAAGTTAGTAGTAATAAGATTGCTTTTTTCATTGTATCTATTTAATTGTATTTGGTTATAAATGATTATATTTGGTAATAATGAGATTTTTTCTCCCGTAGATTTTACAGGTTTATACTTTTCGCTCTTCGCTAATCAACTCTTGACTTTTTAACTGCTTTTTTTCTTATTTAAAGTTTTTCACTTAAAACTATTCAACTTCCAATCATACGAATGATAACTTAGTTTATAAGTGTTTGGAATTTTATCTGTTCTGTATTTATTTATAAAATCTACTTCGGAAGTTTTATTTTTTGTGAAATCTTTTTTATACCATTTAAATATTTCTGAAACAGCAACTCGCTTCTTTTTAGCATTCACTCTAATAAAGTAATCCCCATTTATGGCTAAAGTTGTTTGCTCTGTCAACTGCGCATCCAAAGTATCTGGCAAATACGCTTTATTTATTAATGGCGGACAACCAATAGCACCACATACCAAAACAAAATGAAAGCGAGCATCTTTAAATTGTGCGATTAATAATTTCTTTTCAATATCATTAAGTGTTATTTGTTTTCCAGCAAGTTTGTAGGTTGTTTTATCAAAAAAACCAGCGTTATCCAAAGGTGATTTCATTGGGTAATCATCAATTACCCCTTTAATAACAGATAAGTTATATGCATTAATCCAAAATGCTTGATATAAATTTGCATTCTCTTTTGATACCGATATTTTGCAGGCTACATCCATTAAATTGTTTAGTGTATTTTGATTTTTATGAATTTTTGAATAAGCTACTTTTCCATCCAAAACATTTTCCTTCAAAAATGAATCCATTTGTGTTAAAAAATCGGAGGTGCTTTGTGAAAATGTAAAACTTGTAAAAACTAAAAATAAAATTATTGAAATATATTTTTTCATGATTTTAGGTATATTATTTATTTGTAATTCATCCATTATGTCGAATTAAATAATAAGTAATTACATTAATTTAAAAATAAAAAAAATAATTTAGTAATTTTAAACTATTTCTACCGACAATAGATGTATATTAAATCAGTTTATGGAACATATTGTTATTATTGGTAATGGAATTTCTGGAGTAACGCTGGCAAGACACATCCGAAAATTATCAGATAACAAAATAACAATCATATCTTCTGAAACAGCTTATTTTTTTTCACGTACCGCTTTAATGTACGTATATATGGGTCATATGAAGTTTGAACACACGCAACCCTACGAAAATTGGTTCTGGAAAAAAAACAGCATTAACCTAAAGAAAAACGTAGTTACCAAAATTGATACGTCAAAAAAAATCTTACATCTTAATAATGAAGAAACGCTCAGTTATGACAAACTAGTTATTGCAACTGGTTCTAAACCGAATAAATTTGGTTGGAAAGGACAAGATTTAAAAGGAGTAATGGGTTTATATCACAAACAAGATTTAGAAAACCTTGAAAAATATGCGCCCAACAATACTGTTTGCAAACGTGCTGTTATTGTTGGTGGCGGTTTAATAGGGATAGAATTGGCTGAAATGTTAAGAAGTAGAGATATACCCGTAACTTTTCTAGTTAGAGAAGCCAGTTTTTGGAATGGCGTTCTTCCTAAAGAAGAATCTGCAATGATAAATAGACACATTATAGAACATCATATTGATTTACGCTTAAACTCAAATTTAAAAGAAATAATTTCAGATGAAAATGGCAATGCAAAAGCGGTTGTAATTCAAGAAACTGGCGAAGTGATACCTTGTACTGTTGTCGGCTTAACTGCTGGTGTTAGTCCGAATATTAATTTTTTAAAAACATCTACTATTAAAACAGACCGTGGTGTATTGGTCAATCGTTTTTTAGAAACAAGTAATAAAGATATTTATGCTATTGGCGATTGTGCGCAACAAGAAAAACCGATTGGTCAACGAAGACCTATTGAAGCAGTTTGGTACACAGGTCGTATGATGGGAGAAACCCTTGCACAAACTATTTGCGGTAATAAAACAGAATATAAACCTGGACATTGGTTTAATTCTGCAAAATTTTTCGATATTGAATATCAAACATACGGTTGGGTTTGGGCAGAGCCAAAAGAAAATGAATCCCGATTTTATTGGGAACATAAAAATGGCAAAATTTCCATTCACCTAAATTATGATAAAAACACCCATGAATTTATTGGTATTAATAATTTTGGAATACGAATGCGACATTCATTTTTTGATCGGATGCTCCACGAAAAAAAATCTGTAGAATATGTGTTGGAACATCTAGCAGATGCTAATTTTGACCCTGAATTTTATAAAAAGCACGAAACGGAAATCATTACAAAATTCAATAAAGAGAACAAGACCAACTTACAACTTAAAAAAAAGAGTTGGAGTCGAATTTTTAAAAAAGCCCTATCCTAAAAAACAATTAATCTTAAATGAAACTTCTACGAATAATTGGCTTATTTCTTTTTATAACTTCTGTACTTATTTTTACAGGAACAATCTTTATTGGAAATTATACACTTTCAGAATCTTCTATCAGAAAAGCGTTGACCTCCAAAAAGGAAACAACCGTTAACGCATTTATAACTGTTGTTAAAGAAGAAAAAGTTTTAGATAAACCATTTAATAATCAACATTTATTTATCAATAAAGTTACTGAACTAATAAAAAAATCAAATAAAAGTATTACAGATAAAATAGCAATTAAAAAAGGGCTAACTGCATCAGAAATAGAAAAAATTACACAACTTTCCACCGTAAATAATCAAGTAAATTATTCAAAAGAACTATTACAACAACTATTTTTAAAAAATCCAGACAAAATACAAGCAATTGATAATGCAACAAACTGGATGTACACAGCAAATAAAAAATATGCTAAAATAGTCAATTTTAAAAATGATTTTAATGCTAAAGTAGCGGATATAAATCGTAACAATGCGCAAGAATTTTTACTTTATGATAATAAATATTTACGCTTTGATCTTACTAAACTCTCGGCAACAGGGATTGTATCGAACAATAAGTTATTATTTTTATTCTTAACATTTGGCTTAGGTATTATTGGCTCACTATTATTTATTATTTCCGCATTATTTCTAAAACCCATTGCTGGTATTAGGAACGATGGCATCTATCTACAAGCAGCAACTAACAGAGGTTGGGTTGGGATGATTGTATTTGGGTTTTTGGTTCTATTTTATATCGTTTTATATTTTTATCCTTATATTCTAGTAAATTTAACAAACATACTAGATCCTGTAAAACAACTTTTTATTAAAAACGAAACCGCTTCACATTGGTTTTTATACGGTATATTATATACAACTTCAATGTTTGTAATGGGCATTAGAATGCTTATTAAATACCGTCACAATCAATATCAAATTTTTAGAACAATAAGTGTTTTATTTTTTCAAGTGATCTTTGCTTTTTTGCTAGTAGAAATTTTGCCAATTTTTGATTTGCCAGCAGTAGATTTAAAAAATGCTTGGCCATTAGATTATAATTTTTATACAGATTGGAATATTAAAAACCATTTAAATGCAGGACATTTAGGTAAATTCATGCTTATTTGGGGAATCTTATTTTCACTAATTATAATTCCTATTTTAGTTTATTTTTATGGGAAACGTTGGTACTGTTCCTGGGTTTGTGGTTGTGGCGGATTGGCAGAGACACTCGGCGACCCATATCGTCAATTATCCGATAAACGTCTTTTTGCATGGAAAATAGAACGATGGATTATTTATCCTGTATTACTATTTGCAATTATTATGACTATCGTAGTAGGTTACAATACCTATACTATAATTTATAATCCAGCACAAATTGGAAACAATACTTTATTCGGAATTAATGCCTATAAAATTAACGAATGGTATGGTTTTCTTATTGGTTCAATTTTCGCTGGGGTTATAGGTACCGGATTTTATCCAATATTAGGAAACCGAACTTGGTGTAGATTTGGCTGTCCATTAGCAGCCTATATGGGTATTATTCAGCGGTTTAAATCTCGATTTCGAATTACCACTAATGGCGGACAATGTATTTCATGCGGAAACTGTTCGACCTATTGCGAACAAGGAATTGATGTACGAGCCTATGCTCAAAAAGGCGAAAATATAGTTCGTTCTAGTTGTGTAGGTTGTGGTATTTGTTCAGCAGTTTGTCCGCGTGGCGTTCTAAAATTAGAAAACGGTCCAGAAGAAGGGCGTATAAATCCGACAGAAATACTATTAGGAAATGATATTGATTTAATGAAATTAATAAATAACAACAATGGTTAAAAAATTATTTACTTTATTTTTTTTAATAATTTGTGTGCATGTATTCGCTCAAAAAGAATATACTAAATCCTATTATGAAAACGGAACTTTAAAAGAAGAAGGTTGGTTAGAAAACAACCATAAAATAGCTTATTGGAAAAGTTATTATGATAATGGTCAATTGAAAAGTGAAGGTCATTATAAACATGGTTTACCAATTAATTTTTGGAGTTTTTATCGAAGTAATGCAACGCTTAAAAAAACAGGACATTATGCAAAAGGAAAACAAAATGATTGGTGGTCTTTTTATGACACTAATGGTGAAATAGATTACAAGTGCCAATTTACAGCCAATAAAAAAAACGGTTTTTGTTTAATTTATAAAAATGGAAAAGTGATAAAAGCAGCAAAATATAAAGCAGGAATAAAAATTAATGAATGGAATACCTTAAAATCTTTTATGAAAGAAAATAAACTATCGGACCTCAAATGATTATAAAAGTAATTATACCTGCACATAATGAAGCAAAATCTATAGCCAAAGTAATACACGATATTCCAAAAAATGTCGATGAAATTATCGTTATAAGTAATAATTCTACCGATGCTACCGAAGTCGAAGCAAAAAATGCAGGAGCAACCGTATTAATAGAAGAAAAAAAAGGATATGGATATGCCTGTTTAAAAGGAATGCAATACATTGCACAACAAGATAAACTACCAAATATTGTTGTATTTCTAGATGGTGATTATAGCGATTATCCCGAAGAACTTACAAAACTAATAAAACCAATTATAGAAAATGATATCGATTTTGTAGTTGGTGCAAGAGTAAAAAGGTTAAGAGAAAAAGGCGCAATGACTTTCCCACAAATTTTCGGAAATTGGCTAGCAACTTTTTTAATGAAAGTGATGTTTAAAGCAAAGTTTTCAGATTTAGGACCGTTTAGAGCCATTAAATACGATAAATTAATTGATTTAAAAATGGAAGATAAAACTTATGGTTGGACTATCGAAATGCAGTTAAAGGCACTCAAAAAAAAGTACACTTACCTCGAAGTACCTTTAAACTATAGAAACAGAATTGGCGTATCAAAAGTGTCGGGAACAGTTAAAGGAGCAGTCTCTGCAGGAATTAAAATATTAAGTTGGATTTTTAAATACAGTTTTAAAAAATGATAATCAGTTATCTAGTTTTAATAATTTATACCATTGCACTACTCTTCATTTTTATGTATTCCTTGGCACAATTAAATTTGCTCTTTAATTACCTAAAAGAACAAAAAAAAGAAGACAATGCCGTAAAGTTTGATTTAACCAAAAGGAGCGAAACACCTTTAGTTACCATACAGTTACCTATTTTTAATGAAATGTATGTTATAGAACGTCTGTTAAATAATATTGTTAAATTAAAATACCCAAATAATAAGTTAGAAATTCAAGTATTAGACGATTCAACAGACGAAACAGTAACTTATACGGCAAAAAAAATAACAGAATTTCAAAAACTAGGCATTGATATAAAACATATTAGAAGGGAAAAACGCAACGGTTTTAAAGCAGGTGCATTAAAAGAAGGTTTACAAACAGCAAAAGGAGAGTTTATCGTTATTTTTGATGCTGATTTTCTCCCTAAACCAGACTGGTTATTAAAAACAATTCCTTATTTTAAAGATGATAAAATTGGTGTAGTACAAACAAGATGGTCTCATATTAATAAAAATTATTCTTTACTTACCAAAGTTCAGGCTTTTGCCTTGGATGTTCACTTTACCTTAGAACAAGTTGGTAGAAATAGCAAAGGACACTTTATAAATTTTAATGGCACTGCAGGAGTCTGGCGAAAGAAATGTATTATCGATGCAGGTAATTGGAGCGGAGATACCTTAACCGAAGATTTAGATTTAAGTTATAGAGCACAATTAAAAAAATGGCAGTTTAAATATTTAGAACACGTAGAAACGCCCGCAGAACTTCCTGTGGTAATTAGCGCTGCTAGAACGCAACAATTTAGGTGGAATAAAGGAGGCGCCGAAAACTTTAGGAAAATGTTTTCTAAAATAATTAAAAACAAGAGTTTATCCTTTAAAACAAAAACTCACGGCATATTACATTTGTTAAATAGTTCTATGTTTTTAAGTATTTTTGTTGTTGCTGTATTAAGTATTCCGATGCTTTATATTAAAAATGAATACGCACATTTAAAACCCTATTTTTATGTTATGAGTTTTTTTGTGATAAGTTCCATCCTGTTTTTTATATGTTATTGGTATATGTATAAAAATATTTATGGCAAAGGAGCCTTTAGATTTATTAAATATATAGCGATGTTTTTTACTTTCTTTACCATTGCAATGGGATTCTCTTTGCATAACACTATTGCTGTATTAGAAGGACATTTTGGTAAAAAAAGTGGTTTTGTTAGAACACCAAAATTTAATATTAACTCCATAGCAGATAATTGGAAAGGAAATGTTTACATCAAAAAGAAACTATCCATTAATGTTTTTTTTGAAGGCTTACTTTCATTATATTTTATGTTTGGTATGTATAGTGCATTTATTGTTGGTAATAGTGGAGGCGATTTCGGTCTATTTCCATTTCATTTAATGCTATCTTTAGGTTTTGGATATGTGTTTGTAAAATCAATAGTGTCAAGACAAGTATAAAATGTTAGTCAGGTCTGCGGGAGAAAACCCAAAAATAATAAAGTGAAAAACATACAAATCCATTTAAATAAGAAAGTAACTATATTAATAATACTCAATATAGTTGCATATATTTTATTTGCATATAATCTACAGAGAACCGAATATGTAAAATTTATAGCGCTATATACTGCACTGTTTATCCTGTTTTATTTATTTGTATTTAAAAATAAAGAAAAATTTCAAACCTTAGTTTGGATTTCTTTTTTGTTTAGAATACTATTTCTTTTTTCTATACCCAATTTATCGCAAGATTTTTATCGATTTATATGGGATGGCAGAATAATATTAGAAGGCATTAACCCTTATTTATACACGCCAGAATCTTTTATAACCCAAAATGTGTTCCCAATTAATCAAGTGCAAGAGTTATATAATGGGATGGGAAACCTAAACGGAAGCCATTTTTCAAATTACCCGCCAATAAAGCAGTTGTCTTTTCTGATAGCAGGTTTTTTTAGTAAAAACAGTATCATTGGTTCCGTAATAGTATTAAGACTACTATTAATTTTAGCAGATTTTGGAACCTTATATTTCGGAAAAAAGTTATTACAAAAACTAAATATACCCATTAAAAATATCTTTTGGTATCTATTAAATCCATTTATAATTATTGAGTTAGTCGGTAATCTTCATTTTGAAGCAGTACTTATTTTCTTTCTAGTTTGGAGTTTGTATTTATTGCATATTGGTAAATGGAAATGGGCGGCATTAATTTTAGCCTTGTCCATTTCAGTTAAATTGATTCCATTAATTTTTTTACCCTTGTTTTTTCAAAAATTAGGAATTAAAAAAAGCATGTTTTTTTACGGAATAGTAACCGTAACAACTCTGCTTTTCTTTGCACCATTTTATTCCTCAGAATTTTTAACTAATTATTCAGAAACCATAGGGCTTTATTTTCAAAAATTTGAATTTAATGCAAGTATCTATTATATATTTCGGGAGATTGGCTATTCCTTTAGAGGCTGGAATGAAATTGCCATTATTGGAAAAATAATTCCAATTATTGTCCTTCTTTTTGTCTTATTTAGGACGTTTTTAAGAGACAATAAAACAACAATTAATTTAGTTCACGCCATGTTATTTGTATTAAGTTTTTATTATTTCACAGCAACAACAGTACATCCTTGGTATATCGCGCCTTTATTGATACTTTCTATATTTACAACCTATAAATTTCCTTTAGTTTGGAGTGTTGTTATTGTGCTAAGTTATTTTACCTATATAAATTTAGACTATAAAGAAAATGTACTGCTTTTAATTATAGAATATAGCATTGTTTATGGTTTCTTAATTTGGGAATTGTTTATAAAAAAAGGCACCTCACAAATTCTTTCTAAAAAATAGCTGTTCGGTAAATTCACCTTTTTCGTTTATCTTATTTTCGCACAATTATAAACTACAATTTACATACCTTTGTTCAACAAATTTTTAAACTAAAAAAAATGAGTACAGCAATACGAAACCTTGAACCAAAAAATGTTTGGAATAATTTTGCAGATCTAAATGCCGTTCCGCGCGCTTCAAAAAAAGAAGAACGTGTCATTGCTTTTATGGTTGCTTTTGGTGAAAAATTAGGATTGAAAACTATTGTAGATCCAGTTCAAAATGTGATTATCAAAAAACCTGCAACAAAAGGCATGGAAAACCGCAAAACAATTGTGATGCAAAGCCATTTAGATATGGTACACCAAAAAAATAACGATACCGTTTTTGATTTTGATACGGAAGGAATTAAAATGCATATTGATGGAGATTGGGTACGTGCAGACGGTACAACTCTTGGTGCTGATAACGGTCTTGGAGTTGCATCTATTATGAGTATTTTGGAATCTACTGATATTCCACATCCTGCAATTGAAGCCTTATTTACCATTGATGAAGAAACAGGAATGACTGGCGCAATGGGACTAAAAAAAGGTTTTTTAAACGGCGAAATTTTATTAAATCTAGACACCGAAGAAGATGATGAAATTGGAATGGGTTGCGCTGGTGGAATCGATATTACGGCTACAAGAACTTATACAGAAGAACTTGTTTCTACAAACACAACATCATTTTCTATTGCAATAAAGGGTTTAAATGGCGGACATTCTGGCATGGATATCCACAAAGGATTAGGAAATGCAAACA
>JAKITY010000015.1 GCA_021647835.1 Flavobacteriaceae bacterium
GAAGCATTACCAACAAATGCAACAGTAGAATGTAACAATGTACCAACAGCAGAAACTTTAACAGCGGCTGATAACTGTGGCACAGCAACAGTAACATTCAATGAAACAAGAACAGATGGAGCATGTGATAATGCATATTCATTAGAAAGAGTTTGGACAGCAACGGATGAATGTGGATTGACAACAGTACATACCCAAACGATTACAGTAGAAGACACAACAGCACCAGTATTATCTGATCTGCCAGACACAGAAATAACAGTTGTCTGTGGAACAATTCCAGATGTGCCAACTATTACTGCAACTGATAATTGTGATGATGATGTTCAATTAGATTATCAAGAAACAGAAACAACTCCAGATAGTGATGGTAATTATGTGATTACAAGGACATGGACATATACTGATGCTTGTGGTAATGAATCAATATTTGTGCAAACAGTTAATGTAGGAGTGATTGATATTACAACTACAGTTCCATCAATTGATATTTGTGTTGAAGATATTTCAATAGATTTAGATTCTTATTTAGTAGGAATTACTGATAGCAATGGAACTTGGAATGATGATAACGCAAGTGGAGGATTATCAGGAAGTGATTTTGATCCATCAATAGTAAATATTGGTTCTTATCAATTTACTTACACTTCGTCTGACGAGACATGTAATACTACAGTAACACTTATTATTAATGTAAATGATGATTGTGTTGTATTACCTTGTTCAATAGAAGATGACCTTAAAATATCTAAAGTTGTAACACCTAATTTTGATGGAATTAATGATATTTTTGAAATAGAAGGACTTGAAGGCTGTGGATTTACATTTGACGTTAAAATCTTCAATAGATGGGGAAAAATGGTATTTGAATCTAAAGATTACATGAATAGTAGTAAATGGGATGGTAGAAATTTTGGAGGAATGACAGTTGGAACTACTGATGAATTACCAACAGGAACATATTACTATGTTGTTAATGTTATAGGAAGCGGTGCCAAACCACGAACAGGATATATTTATTTAGGAAATAAAGATTAATGATAAAAAAAGTTATACATATAATTATGAAAAAGAATTCCCCACTATTTTTGTTACTGTTATTTGCGTATGTAAATTCTTATGCACAACAACAGCCACAATTTACGCAATACATGTACAATACTATTGCTGTTAATCCTGCGTATGCAGGAAGTAGAGAAGCATTGAGTATTATAGCATTGAATAGAAATCAATGGGCAGGTTTTGACGGAGGTCCACAAACACAAACATTGTCTATTCACTCACCATTAAGAAATGAAAAAGTAGGTTTAGGTTTGTCATTGATTAAAGATAAGTTAGGATATGAAGACTTCACATCTGTTTATGCTGATTTTTCTTATACAATTAAAACATCAGAAAAGACAAAACTTTCTTTTGGATTAAAAGGAGGAGCAACGTATTACAAAATTGATGATGAGTTATATAATTTAGATAATCCAGACCCATATTTTGATGAGAATAATAAATTTAATCGTTGGAATATGAACATTGGAGCAGGAGCGTTATTACATTCTAGTAAATGGTATTTTGGTTTATCAATGCCTCGAATAATAAATCATGATAACAATTCAAGTGAAATTTATAAAAGTTTAGATAGAGTTCATTATTTTTTAATTGCAGGTTATGTGTTTGATTTAAGTGAAACACTGAAATTTAAACCATCAATTATTAATAAATATGTAAAAGGAGCACCTTTATCTACAGATGTTACAGCAAACTTTTTGTTTAATGAAAAGTTTTGGTTAGGCGCATCATATAGAATAAACAATGATCAAAGAGATCTTGGTTTTTTTGCAGATTTTCAAGTTTCAAAACAATTTAGAGTTGGTTATGCGTATGAAATTCCAACAGGAGAAATCAGACCATTTACAACAGGTTCACACGAAATATTATTAATTTACGAATTCAAATTCTTGAAAAACAGATTGAAATCACCAAGGTACTTTTAATCAATTATGATGATTATGAAAAATATAAAACCATTATTTATAGCTTTTGTTTTGATTTGCTCATCAGCAATTGGACAGACAGCAAGGCAAAAAAGAGCTGAAGGCTTATACAACAACTTTTCGTTTGTAAAAGCTATTGAGCACTATCAAAAATTAATTGATAAAAACGATAATAAAGATTATGCTTTAAGAAAATTGGGGGACACTTACATTATGTTACGTCAACCAGAAAAAGCGTTATCAATATACAAGCAAGTTGTTCAACAGCCTAATGTACCTTCTGAATATTACTATTACTATGCTCAAGTTTTAAGAGCAACAGGTGATTATAAGGGGTCTAAAGTATGGATGAAAAAGTTTAGAGATGCAGGAAATAAAGAAGATTCAAGGATTAAAGCATTTTTTAAAGATGGTGATTTAGCGAGTGGAATTTTTAATAGTTACGAGCGATACACACTTTCTAAATTAGATATTAATACAGAGTTTAATGAATTTGGAGCAGTAGAACTTGGAGATAAGTTATATTTCGCTTCATCAAGAAATGAAGGGATATCTGTAAAACGTTTATATTCTTGGGATGAGCAACCTCTTTTAGATGTTTTTGTAACATCAAAAGAAAATGGAAGTGTCGCGTCAACTTCAAGAGTTGAAGGAGATGTAAATACAATTCAACATGATGGTCCTGTTACTTTTAGTGCAGATGGTACTAAAATGTATTTTTCAAGAAATAACTATCATGATAATAAAAAAATTAAAGACTCTAAGGGAACAATGCAAGTTGGTATCTATAGCGCTGATTTAGTTGAAGGAGTTTGGACAAGCGTAAAACCTATAAGTTTAAACAACCCAAATTATTTAGTGTATAATCCATCAATAAGTAAAGATGGTACAAAATTATATTTTGCCTCTGATATGCCTAATGGTTTCGGTGGAACTGACATTTATGTGAGTGAAATTGATAGTGATGGTTCTTTTGGAGAACCAAAAAATTTAGGAGAAGTAGTAAATTCTGAAGGAAATGAATCTTTCCCTTTTATTCATAAGGATGGAGTTTTATATTTTTCTTCAGATGGTCATGTAGGTATGGGGCTTTTAGATGTGTTTGCAACCGTTCAAGATGAGGATGGTGAGATAGTAAATGCTATCAATCTTGGAGATCCTATCAACAGTAAAAAAGATGATTTCACTTACTTTTTATCAGATGATGGATTTAAAGGATACGTGTCTTCAAACCGTAAAGGAGGAGTAGGAAATGACGATATTTATGCGTTTGATAGAATTCCGCCATTAAGATTAAAAGGTCAAATATTTGATGATATTAATAATGAACCTATTGAAGGTGCTAAGGTTGTATTAGCAAGAAAAAATGGAGAAGAAATTACATATTTTATTACAGGTAAAGATGGTGCTTACGAGCATTTAATACCAAGAGATGAAGATTTTGTTTTAAAAGGTTCAAAAGAGAAATATGATAATCTTTCTAAAGATTTTAATTCTTACAATTTAGAAAAACAAACAGAAGTCATTGTTGATTTAAATATTGGAATGGCTCCAATACAAGATGTAGTATTATTGGCAGATTTAGAAACTATTTATTTTGATTTAGATAAGTCATTTATTCGTCCTGATGCAGCAATAGAATTAGATAAAGTTGTGAATTTGATGAATAGATATCCAGGAATGGTTATAAGATTAGAATCACATACAGATAGTAGAGCGACTAAAAATTATAATTTAGCATTATCCTCTTTACGAGCAATATCGACATTTGAATATATTGTTTTGCAAGGTATAAATGCTGAAAGAATTATTAGGTTTGAAGGTTTTGGCGAGTCTCAACTCGTTAATAAGTGTAGTGATAATGTTAAATGTTCAGATGAAGAACATCAATTGAATAGAAGAACGGAATTTGTAATAATAAAAATGAAATAAAAGTTTACAGCCGTAATTATAAAACTAAGACTATTGTTGTGGGGACGATACATCATTGATTTATTTTGCGGCTGTTTTTATATGTTTAATTTAGTGTAAAAAGTTTTATAAAAGCTACAGTCATAATATAAAAACTCAAAAGACTATTGTTGTGGGGACGAGAATCTTATAAAGTTTTATTATGGCTGTTTTTTTTATCCTGTTAAGTTAATAAGAGAAGGAAATAAATTTGAGATAATAAAAGAAGAGTGTTTCTTAGTGTGATTAATTTGTATGTAGTGGTATGTAAAAATAAAATAAATAAGTCTGCGAAATTTAATTTCGCAGGCTTATTAAGTTAAAACTAATCTAAAAAATAATTATTACTTTATCTCTTAATAAAAATATTTGTAAAGTAATATCTATTTTCATTATTACTTCTTGTTGAAATGCCAAAGTCAGTAAATGAAGCATTTTCGATATTTTGTCTATGAGTTTCACTGTTTATCCAAGCGTTAACAACAGCTTCTGCAGTACTATAACCATACGCAACATTTTCAGCCGCACTTTTGGCATCAGCATAAGTTACAAGGTTTTGGTAGCGTACGCCAAAATTAGCATGGCTAACTTCACCAGTTTGAACCATATAATTTGTATGGGTAATTGCTTCGTTTGAAACTATATTGAAGATATTTAATTTTGATAATCCTTTACTTGCTCTATAATCGTTTATCAAACTGATAATTTCATTTTCAATTGGTGAATAAGTTAATGAAATGTCATTTTTTTCAACCAAATTTGTTTCATCCATATCATCACTGTTTGAACAGGAGAAAAGAAAAGTACTTACTAATGTTAAGATTAAAATTTTTTGGGTAAAATTTTTCATTGCTGTGGGGACTTAAATGAGTTAATAATAGAATAAATCTAGTCGTAACATAACTTTTGCAATGCGCTAGGTGTGGGGCCTATCATATTACAATTAGTTACGACCGATTTATCCTTTCCTACTAAAATATTGTTTGAAATTTTGTTTTTAAAATTGAAGAACCCAACTTTAGAAATAGAAAAACCTATGCTTTCTTGTTTACTTTTAAAAGCAACGATAACACCTTCTAATAACGATAATTTTTTGTTTGTGCTAACTACTCTAATACCTTTAGTTTTACTAAAAGATACGTCACTTACTGAAAGTTTCAGTAAAAAAGCAATAGGTTGAAATGTAATTAATTTCATCATTGTGGGGATTTGTGGGGTTCTGAAATAATCTACGCTACAATAGTATAGTAAAATAAGTTACCAACCAAACATTTTTATGATAAAATCACCATTTATTGTAAAAAACATACCATTTGTTGTTTTTTGATGCTGTTTGTTGTGTTTTTGAGTAATTGATGTTTAAGTAAAAAATAATGATATTTTTACTAAAGAGTCTTCTTTTTTAAGGAACTTCACTAATTAAACGTAGGTTATTTCAACAATCCTGCGCGTTTTAATAAAGCATTTACATTTGGTTCTTTTCCTCTAAAGCGTTTATATAGCGTCATCGGATTTTCAGTTCCACCTTTTGAAAGTATATTGTCTTTAAATTTTTGTGCAGTTTTTTTATCAAAAATTCCAGATTCTTTAAAATATTCAAAAGCATCAGCATCTAAAACTTCAGCCCATTTGTAGGAATAGTATCCAGAAGAATATCCTCCTTGAAAAATATGTGAAAAAGCAGTACTCATACAGTTTTCTGCAACATCAGGAAATAAATTGGTGTCTGCGAATGCTTTCTTTTCAAATTCTTTGACAGAAGTAATTGTCTGTGGAGACTCGCCACTATGCCAAGACATATCTAATAAACTAAAACTTAATTGACGTAATGTTGTCATTCCTTCCAAAAAATTTGAAGAATCTTTTATTTTTTGAACTAATTCCATAGGAATTGATTCACCTGTTTTATAATGTTTTGCGAAGATGTCTAAGGCTTCTTTTTCATAACACCAGTTTTCTAATACTTGACTTGGCAGTTCAACAAAATCCCAATGTACACTTGTTCCTGATAGACTTGGATATGTTGTGTTGGCTAGCATTCCGTGTAAAGCATGTCCAAATTCGTGAAACAAGGTTGTAACTTCATTGAATGTCAATAATGAAGGTTTTGTTTCAGTAGGTTTTGTAAAATTACATACAATAGAAATATGCGGACGAGAATTTCCGTCATTATCTTTCCATTGGCTCTTATAAGAAGTCATCCAAGCACCGTTTCGCTTTCCTTTTCTTGGAAAAAAATCAGCATAGAAATATGCGATAAAATCTCCATTATTATCGGTAACCTTATATGTTGTTACGTCTTTATGATATGTATCTATTGTATCGATTTCTTCAAAGTTTAAATCATATAATTTATTGGCAATAGTAAAAACGCCATTTAGAACATTTTCTAATTTGAAGTATGGTTTCAACTGTTCTTCATCTAAATCGAACAGTTGCTTTTTAAGTTTTTCTGAATAAAAGGCGCTATCCCATTTTTGAAAAGTGTCTATTCTGTCTTTTTTTGCAAATGATTTTAATTGTTCAAATTCACGAATTGCTGCTGGTTTTGCTTTTTTAAGTAAATCATTTAAAAAAGTCATTACTTTCTCTGGGTTTTCTGCCATTCGCTCTTCTAAAACAAAATGTGAATGTGTTTTGTAGCCCAATAAATTTGAACGTTCGTGACGTAATTTTACAATGTCTAAAACTGCTTGTTGATTGTCAAATTTATTATTTTGAAATGCTCTTGCTCCAAATGCTTTCGCCATTTTTTCACGTAATGTTCTATCTTCAACATAAGTCATAAAAGGCACGTAACTTGGATAATCTAATGTAAATAACCAACCTTTTTTATCTTTCTGTTTGGCGGTTTGTTTTGCGGCTTCAAGTTCGCCTTCAGGCAATCCTTTTAATTGATTTTTGTCTGTTATATGAAGTTCAAAAGCATTTGTTTCTGCCAATATATTTTCACCAAATTTTAGTGATAGTTTTGAAGCTTCTTTGTCAATATCACGTAATTTATTTTTGTCGTTTTCATTCAAATTAGCACCATTTCTCACAAACATTTTATATTGATTGTCAAGTAAAGTTACCTGTTCTGGAGTTAAATTTAAGGAGTTTTTTTGTTGATATATGATTTTAACCTTTTCAAAAAGTTTTTCATTCAATCTAATGTCATTCGCAAAATCTGATAATAATGGAGAAACTTCTTGGGCAATTTTTTGAATTTCATCATTGGTTTCCGCCGAATTTAGATTAAAAAAGATTGATGTAACTCGTTTGAGTTGCATTCCGCTAAATTCTAGTGTTTCGATGGTGTTTTTGAATGTAGGTTTTTCAATATTTGAAGTAATAATATCGATATCTTCTTTTGCATTTTTAATTGCAGAAACAATTGCAGGTTTAAAATGTTTATTCTTTATTTTTTTAAATGGTGCAGTTTCAAAAGGTTGTAAAAGAGGATTCATATAAGGTTAAATTTTAATGTATTTTACGTGACTTTATTTATATACGAGTGTCTAAAAAGTATGATCAATGATTTCGTGGGGAAATGATTAGATTATTTAAAAGTAGGATTTTTGATAACCCTTTACATTTGTAAAGGGTTATTTTTTTATTTCTTCTGATGCCTTATTAACTTTTACTTTTAGGCTTTCTTTATAAAACAAAATTTTATCAAGCACACATTTATCAGATGAACCGATGATTTGTGCAGCAAGAATTCCAGCATTTGTAGCACCATCTAGGGCAACAGTTGCAACAGGAACTCCTGAAGGCATTTGCAATATTGATAATACAGAATCCCAACCATCAATTGAGTTTCTTGATTTTACTGGAACACCAATTATTGGCAACGGACTCAATGATGCGACCATTCCTGGAAGATGCGCTGCGCCTCCAGCACCTGCAATAATTACAGATATTCCTCTTTTGTGTGCGTTTTTTGAATAGTCAAACAATTTTTCAGGAGTGCGATGTGCAGAAACAATATCAACTTCCGTTTCTATATCAAAACTCTGTAAAATATCGATTGCTCCTTGCATAATTGGAAGATCAGAAATACTTCCCATAATGATTCCTACTTTTGCCATTTTTTTTAATATTTATAATAATTTTTATCTTTTCTGTGGTTTTCAAAAACTTCAAGAGCTGTTTTTAAAAATCCAATCAATCCTATTCCCATTACAATAGTCCCGAAAGATAGCTCTTTTATAATCTCATTGTTAGAAATAAAATAGCCAAAAACCCCAATAATTAACGTAAAGAATGTCATACAAGTTATAAGAATAATTGCTATTTTCCCTTTCTTTGGGTTTTCCCATATTTTTTTTGAAAATTTATTCTGAGTTTTTGTAGTATCTTGAAGTGTTGAAAAAGCAATACCAAGCCCTATAAAAATTAGGACATAATTATAATCTTTAGCTACCTCTTTAAGGTTTGAAGCCATATATTCAATTCCATTAAAATAAGGCTTGAAAGAAAAAAAAAGAGCCAGGAGCATTAAAGGATATTGTAAATAACTAATTGCTTGAAATTTCTTTTTAAAATCCATTTGTTTGGGTTTGTATTAATACTTTTGATAACTCAAAATTTGATAATTACTTACTTATCACTTTAATCGTTTTCTTAACTATTTCCGCAATTTTTCGCGCTTCGTTTAAATCTGTATTCACAATAGTTACATGTCCCATTTTACGAAAAGGTCTTGTTTGTTTTTTTCCGTAAATATGTGGTGTAACACCATCAATTTGCATAATTTTTTCGATATTTTTATACACTACATCTCCAAAAAAGTTTGCTGAACCAACCAAATTTACCATAATTCCTGCAACTTTACTATCCGTATTTCCCAAAGGTAGATTTAAAATAGCACGTAAATGCTGTTCAAACTGACTTGTATAAGATGTTTCAATAGTATGATGACCACTATTATGAGTTCTTGGCGCAACCTCGTTGACAATGATTTCATCGTTTTGTGTTTGAAATAATTCCACAGCCAATAAACCAACATGTTTGAAAGCGTCAGCAACTTGAAGCGCTACCTCTTGTGCTTTCTCTGCGATATTTTCATCAATTCTAGCAGGACAAATTACATATTCTACCTGATTTGCTTCTGGATGAAATTCCATTTCAACAACAGGATATGTTTTGATTTCTCCGTCAGAATTTCTCACCACAATAACTGCTAATTCGTTTTTAAATGGAATTAATTCTTCGATAATACATTCAATATTTGGTAAATCTACTAAGTCATCAATAGTTTTAATCATTTTTACACCATTACCATCATAACCAAATTGTGTGGATTTCCACACAAATGGAAAAGAATTATATTTTATTTCTGATGTTTTATCAAATCGTTTAAAATTTGCTGTTGGAATATCATTATCAACAAAAAATTGTTTTTGAACACCTTTATTTTGGATAATTCGTAGTGTTTTTGACGAAGGATATACTTCTATATCTTCTTTTTCTAACATTTCTAAAGCATCAACATTTACATGTTCTATCTCAATAGTAAGTACATCAACTTGTTTTCCAAAATTATAAACATCATCATAATTCATTAAGTTTCCTAAGTGAAATTCGTTGCAAATTTGTGCGCAAGGTACCTCTATAGAATTATCTAAAATTACAGTATAAATATCGTATTTTTGAGTTTCAGACAGTAACATTTTGCCTAATTGTCCGCCTCCAAGAACACCTAATTTAAAATCGGAAGAAAAATAATTTTTCACTTAAAATTTCTTTCGTACAAAAATAAGCATCAGAAATGAATAAAACTTAAAAATTGGTAACATTTAAAACCGAGCTACTTACTTGAGTTACTTTAAATTCACAAACCGATTTTGAAACTCCTGCAGTTTGAGGTGAGCCGTCTAAAATGCTAAATTCAGCATCATCGCAAGGGCAAACGAGTTTAATATCATTGACCACAACCATTTTGCTGGAGCAAGTTTGATGTGGGCATTCGCGGCTAAAGGATCTAAAAGAACTGCCAAGTCGATAGATGACAATCCCTTTAATTCCACCATTTGCATACGCCCAACCTGCGGGAACTTGCAAGTTGATAAACTGAGGGTTTGCGAGGTTAATTGTTTGACTATTTATAATATCACAAAATTGAGTTGTCCCATCATTTTCACAACTGATAATCAGTAAAAAAGAGCATATAAAGAGAAATTTTTTCATGTGTTTACATCTATTGCTTTTAAATTGTCACATGTGTTCGCTATTAATCATTCCCTTGAGGGATAATGATTTTCACATGCTCGATTCATGATATTTCGTTAAGATATTTATTTAAAACGAGCACAATTTACAAATATTTTGTACATTTGTATGTATCTCATGCTGTAATGACAGTTTTGAGATTTTTTGTTTATTTAAATAATGAATTATGAGTGAAATTTCATATTACACAGAAGAAGGGTTTAAAAAATTAAAGGAAGAATTAGAGTTTCTTGAGCATACTGAAAGACCAAGAGTAACGCAAGAAATAAGTGATGCTCGTGATAAAGGAGATTTAAGTGAAAATGCTGAATATCATGCAGCAAAAGAAGAGCAATCTCATTTAGAATTTAAAATTGCGAAATTAAAGAATGTATTTGCAAATGCAAGAATATTAGATGATTCTCAATTAGATACGTCAAAAGTATTGGTGTTATCAAAAATTAAAATTAAGAATGTTGCCAATAAAATGGAGTTTACTTATACCTTGGTTGCCGATTCAGAATCAGATGTAGCAAATTTTAAACTGTCTGTAAATTCGCCAATTGGTAAAGGATTATTAGGTAAAAAAGTTGGAGATGTTGCAGAGATTCAAGTGCCAAATGGTATTATGAAATTTGAAATTATAGAAATATCAAGATAAAATGGCTTCAATATTTACCAAAATAATCAATGGAGAAATACCTTGTTATAAAGTAGCAGAAAATGATGATTTTATTGCGTTTTTAGATGTCAATCCGAATGCGAAAGGGCACACGTTGGTTGTACCAAAAAAGGAAGTAAACAAACTTTTTGATTTAGATGAAGAAACGTATAATGGCTTGATGCAGTTTTCTCGAAAAGTAGCATTTGCTCTCAAAAAAACAATTTCGTGTAAGCGTATTGGCATGTCTGTTATTGGATTAGAAGTGCCTCATGTGCATATACATTTGATACCTTTGAATACAATGGCTGATATACAGTTTCAACAAAAAGTATCTTTAGCTAAAGATGAGTTTGAGCAGATTGCTGAGGCTATTGGGAAAAACCTTATTTAGTGATAGTATGACTCAAAGTCATCCTATCACTCTTTATATTTTTCTCAAACTCACACAAAAAGTAGTTCCTTTTCCGATTTCAGATTTTTGCACAAAGATTCTTCCTTTATGATAATCTTCAATAATTCTTTTGGAAAGTGAGAGTCCAAGTCCCCAACCTCTTTGTTTGGTTGTAAATCCTGGCGAAAATATTTTTTGACGTAGGTTTTTCGGAATACCTTTCCCTGTATCAGTTATTAAAATATTTATATTTTTTATTGTTTCATTGATGCTAATAGTTATTATTCCCTTCCCTTTCATAGCATCTATAGCGTTTTTTACCAAATTTTCTATCACCCAACCATAGAGTTGAAGGTTGATTTGAGAATACATTTCTTCTTTTTGACTATCAAAAATAAAGTTAATTTGCTTAGAACTTCTCGATTCTAAATATTGAAAAGCATCTTTAGTTTCTTTAACAACATTGTGTTTTTTTAACTCAGGAATAGAACCAATTTTTGAGAATCTATCTGCAATTACATTTAAGCGAGTTACATCTTTTTCAATTTCTACAACCATATTTTCATCAGCATTATCAGCGCGAAGTAGTTCAATCCAACCAAGTAAAGAAGATAAAGGTGTGCCTATTTGATGTGCAGTTTCCTTTGCCATTCCTGTCCATAATTTGTTCTGTTCGGAAATTTTATTGGATTTAAAGAACAGGTAAATAACACTTGAGAATAAGAGTAAAATCAACAAAAAAGAAATAGGATAGTATTTTAATTTAGTTAATAAATCAGAATCGCGATAATAAATAAACACCTGAACATCAGTATTTTCAACTTTATAACTTACATCAATTGGTGAGTTTTGACCTTTCATGATATTTAATTGCTTGTCTAAATATCTTCTATCATCAACATTTAAAGATTTATAAGGAGTATTATCATCAACATTTAATTTACTCCAACTACTTATTTCGCCCTTTTTATTGGTGATGATTATGGGAATAGAATTATTACTTTGTATAATATAGTTTTCAAAACTAACGTCTGCTTCTAAATCAGAATTTGCAAGACGTTTGTATGACTTACCAAGAATTTCCATTTTTAGGCGCTCTTCAGTCTTAAATTTTTGAAAAAACGAATAGGTATTCCAAAGAATAAGCGTAACAACAATAAAGGAAGCAATGATTGCAATCCAACGCGTAGTTTGAGAATTTTTAAATACTGACATCAACACAAATATAAAATAAATTTTTAGTTAAACTCCTTTTTATCTTTATGTCTGGTCGAGCCTTTCGACTTCGCTCAAGATAAACTAAAGTCGAGACCTTTTTTAGAGTAAATAGTTCTCGACTGCGCTCGAACGGACAACTTTTTCTATCTTTAATAACTAAACTCGTAGCGTATTATTACTTTAAATACATAATAAACGTCAGTTCGAGTGAAATTCTTGATTGCTGAGTGTGGTCATTGAGCGAAGTCGAAATGAAGTCAAAGTAGTTAAGAGTTTTGTATTTCTACTATGCTCAATAGAACTATCGAGTTTTTTTTGAATATTAACTTGCTGTCACATCGAGCGGAGTCGAGATGCTCTATATAGTTTTTGTTCATTTCAATTACAAAAATCACTCGAATTGACGGAATTTTATATTATTTTTGATGTATGATTTCAATCGATCCAAAAGACATACCAACGGCAAAATTACATGGCTATTTATTAAGTTCTGTTGCGCCAAGACCAATAGCATTTGCAAGTACTATTGATAAAAATGGCAATCCGAATTTATCGCCATTTAGTTTTTTTAATGTGTTTAGCGCCAATCCTCCAATTTTGATATTTTCTCCAGCACGAAGAGTGCGAGATAACACCATCAAACACACACTTATCAATGCAAAAGCAACCAAAGAAGTGGTAATTAACATTGTAAATTATGATTTGGTACAGCAAATGTCATTATCAAGTACTGAATATGGAGAAGGCGTAAATGAGTTTGAAAAAGCAGGTTTGACGATGTTGAAATCTGATATTGTAAAGCCTTTTAGAGTTGCAGAATCACCTGTGCAGATGGAATGCAAGATTAATGAGATTATTGAACTTGGAACAGAAGGAGGTGCAGGAAACTTGATTATTTGTGAAGTCGTAAAATTACACATAAGAGAAGAAATATTAGATGAAAATGGTGCGATAGATCAACATAAAATAGATTTGGTTTCAAGAATGGGCGGAAGTTGGTATTCGAGAGCGAATAATGGTATTTTTGAAGTGCCAAAGCCATTGAGTAGTTTAGGAATTGGAGTTGATGCTATTTCATCAGAAATTAAAAACAGTAGCGTTCTTACAGGAAATGATCTCGGAATGTTAGGGAATGTAGATGCACTTCCAAATCAACAAGATGTTGATAAGTTTGCCGAAGAACATCCACAATTTGTGGGAATAAAATCCAAAGAAAAGCATACATTTGCACAAGAGTTTTTAAAGAATAAAGAAATAGAAAGTGCTTGGAAAGTACTTTTGATGAACTAATTAAATACGAAAATGGAAGTAACAGGAAAAATTAAATTGATAAACGACGAGCAAACTTTTGGAGCAAGTGGTTTTAGAAAAAGAGAAGTAGTAATTACAACAAGCGAACAATACCCTCAAATGTTGATGGTAGAATTTGTACAAGATAAATGTGATTTATTAAACAGTTATAAAGTTGGTCAAGATGTGAAAATCGCAATCAATTTAAGAGGTAGAGAATGGATAAATCCTGAAGGAGTTGCAAAATATTTCAACTCTATTCAAGGTTGGAGAATTGAAAATTTACAGACAGAAGCACCTCAAAATGCTGAATTACCTCCTTTAGAAGAATTAAAATCAGCAGATTTATCTGAAAGTGAACCAGACGATTTACCGTTTTAAGTAATCACTTTTAGTGTCAGTTCGAGCGCAGTCGAGAACTAAAAAACATTTAAAAACCGAAGTTTATACTTCGGTTTTTTTTTAGTAATGTGTCATTTCGAACGCAGAGAGAAATCACATCCTCAAGATTACGTGATTATAACCATTTGAATCTGTCATTCTTGCAAAGGCAGGAATCTATATAAAAGGTTAGATTTAGATTCCTGCCTTTGCAAGAATGACATAAGACGTATAATTACTACTTTTGCCAAATGCAAATCCTTACCAACAAATTAGAATTCCCTTCAGTTAACCAAGCCAATCAATATGGAATGGTTGCTGTTGGTGGAGATTTATCTACTGATAGATTATTGTTGGCATACAAAAGCGGAATTTTCCCTTGGTATTCTGATGGAGAACCAATTGTTTGGTACAGTCCAAATCCAAGAATGGTATTGTTTCCTGATAAGTTAAAGGTTTCAAAAAGTATGCGTCAAATCTTGAAGAAAGGGACATTTAAAGTTACTTTTAATCAAGCCTTTGAAGAAGTGATTGCGAATTGCAAAACCGTAAACAGAACGGCTCAAGGCGAAACAGGAACTTGGATTACTGATGAAATGAAAACGGCTTATATAAAACTACACAAATTGGGAATAGCAAAGTCGGTTGAGGTTTGGCAAGACAACACATTAGTTGGCGGTTTATACGGACTCGAGATTAAAGACATTTTTTGTGGAGAAAGTATGTTTAGCAATGTGAGTAATGCTTCTAAAGTGGCATTCATACATTTAATAAAAAACAATAATTACAAACTTATAGATTGCCAAGTTTATAACGACCATTTAGCGAGTTTAGGTGCTGAAGAGGTTTCGAGAGAGGAATTTTTATTTTTCTTGCAAGGGACTTAAGTCCCTTGTATTGTACAGAAAGGGTACATTTCTTTACTTACGCTTTTCTTTTTCTGCAAGGGGTTTAAACCCCTTGTAAAAAATCCCTTGAATTACGATTGCTCTACAATCATAATTTCATCATCAGTTAAGCCGTATAATTCATAAACCATTTGATCTATTTCTTTGTCTGTTTGGTCTATTTGAGTTTTTAGTGCAACTGCTTTTTGCTGTTCTGATATAAAATAATCTTCCCATGCTGCTTCTTGTGATAATGATAGTTTTATTTTCTTTTTCGCCAATTCTTTTACAAACTCACTATATGTTAGTTTATACCATTCTTGTAGTTTTTTAGGTAGTTTTTCTAACTCAAATTTCCGCTGGATGGTTCTTTGGAATTTTTGGGAGGTTTCTTGTAAATCTTTGTTTAGTGAAAGCATTGTATCTGCTTTTTCTATGAAAGGTTGTTGAACTTTTTTATTATATTTTGGTAAAGGCAGTAGTTTTAAGTTTTGAATTGGAATTTTAGGAAATAGTTTTTTTACGGATTTAAACTTTGTATCATAAAAAAAGTTTAATAATTTACTATTTATTATTAAAGATATAACTGATAAATTATAATTACCTTTTATTTTTAATTGTAAATTATAAACATCACAAACGTTGTAAAACCCATTATTATCATATGCTCCAATAATTGAATTTCCAATTCGTTTAATCAATATTTTTTCATCATCATAAATACTTACTTTTTTATAAATACTTGCATCATTAGGGTTGTGGTTGATATATTTATTTTCAAAAATAATATTATGCTTTGAAATGTTACTACCACACAGAATAGGAGCAGATTTAGCATCTATTTTTTCATCAAATACTTTATTGCTTTTAAATCCAAATTCTACTCCTCTCGAGAATTTTAAATAATCATTAAATGTCGCATTTTTTTTAGATAAATTATCAGTAATTTTTAATGCCAAAGGATTTGTATAAATATTAAATATAATATTAACTAATTCGCCAAAAACTGATTGATTGATACTTTCTGAGTTAATCAAATTTATACCTTTATTTAGAATATTCCCCTTATTTGAATCTTTTTTGATAACTATAATTGCAGAATCAACAGAAGCGTCTTTGAATACGTTTGCGCCTAAATCAAATAAATTTTTTGAGTTAGTCAGTTAGTTGCCGTACGAAAAATACTTAGTAATCAATGTGTTAAAAATGCCTTTATTATGAAAATTAGAAAACATATTGATTGAATATATCACTATTACTCCTTATTTTTTATAACTGGCTAAAAATCAACAATAAATTATGTCGTCTAAGTGTATAACTCAATAAATTTTTAATATCAAATTTCATCAAAAATTCCCTTAATGATAAAAATCCAATATTTGTCATAAATGAACTCGGTGTAATAAATCCTAAAACTCCTTTTTCTTTTAATATATTTACTCCTTTTTCATAAAATAAAGCGTATAAATCACCACATTTAACGGTATAGTATAATCTTTCAAAGATTTTTTTATCTTTAATTTGAACATAAGGTGGATTTCCAATCACAACATCAAAACCACCATTGTATTGGTTATTAAAAGCAGCGTTTACATCGCTACACATAGTATTAATTATAGTGTTTATCTCATTGCTATGTTCTGGTAATTTGTGTTTACTTCGGTTGTTTTGTATATAGTCTATAGTGTTGTTTAACTGCTCTTGCGATGTTATTTCTTTTGGCGCACTATATTTTTGTTGCCATAACGGTTTTTTGTTTTCTTTTTTCTTTTCTTTTTCTGCAAGGGACTTAAGTCCCTTGTAAAACCCCTTGTAATAATACGAAGTTTTGCCTTTTATTTTTTGCATAATGCTTGGCACTTCGTCAATATCACAAACCAATAACAAATGGATATGGTCTTCACATATATTATAAGCCAACATGTTTAGTTGCTCTTCTTTTACAATAGTTGCGATGGTCTGCGTTATAAGTAAATCTTCTTCTTCTGTAAAATAAACAACATTCGGATAAGGGTTTGTTCCCATTTCACGTTTTTCACGCACTTTATATTTTACCATTCTTGCCGAAGTA
Source organism: Flavobacteriaceae bacterium (assembly GCA_021647835.1). Taxonomy (GTDB): domain Bacteria; phylum Bacteroidota; class Bacteroidia; order Flavobacteriales; family Flavobacteriaceae; genus Urechidicola. The sequence continues at coordinate 17,036 of JAKITY010000015.1, forward strand.
CGACTATCATGAATTGCTGTTGTAATATGATATGCTTTCTTATCTTGTTTTTTAAATACTTGCGGAAACTGCTCTTGCCAGTTAAATGCTTTGTCTCCTGCAACTGCTTTACTATCAATAAGTGAATTTCCACATTTAATATTGCTACTTAAGTCGTTTAGTTTTCGTCTTGGTTGTGCGGTGCGTAACCATAAAGAGAGTTTTGCAATTTCTACAGATTCTTCATTAAGGTCAACACCAAAAATATTGTTTTCAAGTATGGTTGTTTCAATATCAGCAAAGACCAAACCGCCGCCTAAAACATTGGCTTTGAGTTCGTCTATATATCTGTGTTCTTTTATTAAAAAGTCTAAGGCTTGGTTTAGAAATGCGCCAGAACCACAAGCAGGATCGCATATAGTAAGTTGTAGTAGCCAATCTCTATAGGTATCTAGAAGTTGTACTAATTCTAATAATTTCTTTTTTGGTCTGCTTTTTCTACTTTTAAAATACTCTTCTTCTTTAAAATCAAGTGCTTGTTTTTTCTCTTCGCATAGTTTACCAACCGTATTTTCTACAATGTATTTGGTAATGTATTTTGGAGTATAGAATACACCGTCTTTTTTACGTTTGCTTTTTTGTTTGTCAAAATCTCCTCCTTCTATTTCGGCATTTACGCTTTCTATTTCGTTTAATGAGTTTTCAAAAATATGCCCTAAAATATTTACATCTACTTGACTTTCAAAGTCATAATTTGCGAGTTTGCGTGTATGTTTTGATAATAATTTATCATCTATTTCAATAGCGTCAAGTATAGTGTCTGGTTTAAATAAACCGCCATTGTATGCGTATATTTCTGCTCTTTTGCCAACTTGTTTTCTTCCAGAATCTAAAAAATTAAAATATTGTTTAAATAGGTTATACAAAGGTCTGTCGTCTCCAAATTCAATATCACTATCCCATTTATCTAAAATTTTAACTGTTGAATTTGGCGGTAACAAGCCTCTATCTTCAGCAAAGAATATAAATAAGAAACGGTCTATTAATTTTTGCGATTTTTTAAAGAGTGTTCGTTTTACATTTTTTTCTAATTGCTCTAAATCTTTTTGTTCTTGTGCCGTTTCTGAAACAAGTTCAGATTGATTAAGTGTTTTTAATTTTTTAGCATTTCGTTTTACTAAATCTCGATATAATTCTCGTTTAAACAAAGAATAGTCAGCATAAAAACTTTTAGTAATTTTTTCTTCTACTGTTATCGATTCTTCTTTTATTTTTAATGGTATGTTTGAAAATATACTTTCTTTTGATAAGCAGAGATACAATAATTGAAATTCATTTTCGGTAAGTGTAAATAGATTGAATTCTTCATAATCTGTAGCATCATTGATATAAAAGCGTAGTTTTTCAAAATTAGAAGTAATTACATATACACAACCTTTTTGATTAGCCTTATAATCAAATGCTTGTCTGCGGATGCTTTCTAAGTCTTTGGTTTTAGTTCCTTTTAATTCTATAACGCCTAATGCAATACCGTCTTTTAAAATTGCTCCATCTGCTTTTCGAGAATTGGTTTGATTTTTATATTCGGCAACTAAATTAAAATTAGGTTTTGGGCTTAATTCATAACCTAAAATAGTAACAAATAATTCTGTTAAAAAAATACCTTGATATTCTTCTTCTTTTGAATTTTTGATATTCTCTTGTATAGTAAGATTATGAAAATACTTAGCGTATTTTTTATATGCTTTTTGAAGTATTTCTTTTTCTTGCAATTTGAGATACTTATTAAGTACCGAGTTCTGAAAAAATGCCATTAATTGGTTTAGAAGTTAATAGAGTTTAAAATTAAGAAATATCTACGAAATAACTTGGTTTTCTTAAACAAAGAAATCCTATCTTTGAAATCAATTTTAAAATTATTTTAAAATGAATATCAAAAATGCACAACAACAAGTAGATACTTGGATACAAGAACATGGAGTTCGCTATTTTAATGAACTCACCAATATGGCACAACTTACTGAAGAAGTTGGTGAAGTAGCACGAATTATCGCACGTAGATATGGCGAACAAAGTGAAAAAGAAAGTGATAAAAATAAAGATTTAGGTGAAGAATTGGCAGATGTGTTGTTTGTAGTCTTGTGCTTGGCAAATCAAACAGGAATAAACTTACAAGTCGCTTTTGATAAGAAATTAGATTATAAAGCCAAACGAGATCATGATAGACATCACAATAATGAAAAGTTAATACAAGGGACTTAAGTCCCTTGCAACAAAACAAAACAAATGAACCAATATAAGAACACATCCTTTGTCAAACTTTTTTTACGATTTACCGTAGTTTTTTTTGTAATTGTAACAATTATTAAAAGTGTCATGGGGTTTTTTCAATTCGATGGATTAGAAGGATTAAAAAACGAATACTTTATTGATGGTAAATGGCAACCATTTATAAAAATGATTTGGGTTATGTCATTGATTTACGGAGTTTTAATGACGGTATATTATAAATTTATAAAAAAGTAACTTGAACTTAAAACTACCTCAATATTCAAAACCTTTAAAAGGAACAATCAAAATAACAGGTTCTAAAAGTGAGTCAAATCGATTGTTGATTTTACAGCAGTTTCACAAGAATTTACAGATAGAAAACCTTGGAGAGTCTGATGATACGGCTGTTATGAAAAAGGCTTTATCTTCTGATGAGAAAACTATCGATGTACATCATGCAGGAACAGCAATGCGCTTTTTGACTGCCTATTTTTCTGTAAAAGTAGGTCGAGAAACCATTCTTACAGGTTCAAAGCGCATGAAAGAGCGTCCGATAAAAATATTAGTTGATGCGTTAAAATCGTTAAGTGCAGATATTGAATATATGGAGAATGATGGTTTTCCACCAATTAAGATTATTGGTAAAAAATTAACAAAAAATAAAATTACTATAAATGGAAGCGTAAGTAGTCAATACATTTCTGCATTATTATTGATTGCATTGAGTCTTGAAAACGGATTAGAGTTAGAGTTTGAAGGCGAAGTAACTTCAATACCGTATATAAAAATGACTTTAGGATTGCTTTCTGAACTTGGTATTAAAAATTCTTGGGAAGAAAATACTATTACAGTAAAGCCCAAAAAACAACTTGAAGATAAAACAATTACTGTCGAATCTGATTGGAGTTCGGCTTCTTATTATTACAGTTTAGTTGCTTTGAGCAATGATGCTGAAATCACATTAAAATCATACAAAAAAAACAGTTTACAAGGCGATGCTGTATTGGCGGAAATTTATCAAAAATTAGGGGTAAAAACTGTATTTTTAGAAAATGCCGTTGTTTTAACGAAATCAAAAAACTTTAATCCTTCACGATTCACCCTTCACCCTTCACCTTTCACCCTTGACCTCAAGAGCGCTCCAGACATTGCGCAAACTATTGCTGTGACTTGTTTTGGATTAAATATTTCTTGTGAATTATCAGGATTACATACTTTAAAAATTAAAGAAACTGACAGATTGGTTGCGCTAAAAAACGAATTGGAAAAGTTTGGTGCAAAAGTGAGAATAACAGAAGACAGTCTGCATTTAAAATCAACATCAGAAATTAAAAAAGGAGTATTGGTAAAAACCTATAACGACCACAGAATGGCAATGGCATTTGCGCCATTATTGCTCAAAACAAACTTAGAAATTGAAGATGCCAAAGTCGTATCTAAGTCATATCCAGATTTTTGGAAAGATGTTGAAACTTTGATTGATTTGTAACATTTATTCATTGTAAATTTTCTGTTCGAGTACAGTCGAGAACTTATGATTAAATAAGACTTATCGACTAATTTTAAAAGTTTTAGACGAAACACTTGACAACGCCTATCTTGATGTTGTATATTTGCAATCTTTAAAAATCAACTTATGGGAATGAAATTATCGAAATTTGGGTTTGAATTACCTGAAAAGTTATTAGCAGAATATCCTGCAGAACATCGTGACGAGTCACGTTTAATGGTCTTAAATAGAAAAGAACAAACGATTGAACACAAAACGTTTAAAGATTTGATTGACTATTTTGATGAAGGAGATTTATTGGTAATGAACGATTCAAAAGTTTTTCCAGCACGTTTGTTTGGTGAAAAAGAAAAGACAGGTGCAAGAATTGAAGTTTTTTTATTGAGAGAACTAAATGAAGAACAACGTTTATGGGATGTCTTGGTAGATCCTGCACGTAAAATAAGAATTGGAAACAAACTGTTTTTTGGCGAGGACGAAAGTCTTGTTGCAGAGGTAATTGACAACACAACATCAAGAGGACGTACACTTCGTTTCTTGTATGATGGCTCTTATGAAGAGTTTAGAAAACGATTGAAAAAACAAGGAGAAACTCCATTGCCTAAATTTATAAAAAGAGCTACAGAACCTAAAGATAAAGAGCGTTTTCAAACTATTTATGCAAAGCATGAAGGCTCAGTTGCAGCACCAACTGCAGGAATGCACTTTTCAAAACATTTATTAAAAAGATTGGAAATAAAAGGAGTGGATTTTGCAAAAGTCACATTACATGTTGGTTTAGGAACTTTTAATCCTGTGGAAGTAGAAGATTTATCGAAACACAAAATGGATTCGGAAGAGATTACAATTACAAAGTCAGCTGTAAAATTGGTGAATAACGCATTAAAAAATAAACGAAGAATATGTGCTGTTGGTACAACGTCAATGCGTACGCTTGAGAGTTCAGTATCTTCAAAAGGGGAATTAAATGAATATGATGGATGGACAAATAAGTTTATTTTTCCAGAATATGATTTCTCGATTGCCAACTGTATGATAACCAATTTTCACATGCCAAAATCAACACTAATGATGATGGCATCAGCGTTTGCAGGTCATGATTTTTTAACAGAGGCATATAAAGTAGCAATAAAAGAAGGATATCATTTCTATGCCTATGGAGATGCAATGTTGATTATTTAAAGGCATAGAAAAATCCATTTTCAGCAATTTTTATACAGGGCAAACTCATACTTTGGAACTCAAAGTCGATAAACGCTTTAAACAAAGGAATTGTTTTTTATAGATTAATTAAAATTCCAAAATATAAAAAAGGTAAGTCGCTGATTTTCAATTTAAAAATAAAAGTATGAGTTTGCCCTGAATTTTTATATGCTTTTAAAATACTTTAATAATTTTTATATATATTGCTAAAGTAAAAAAATGGCTTCATTCAAATGCAAACTTCAATAAAATTGCGAAGAAATATTTTTTGGCTATCTGATTCATTTCGAGGAAGTATAGTGAAAAATCATTTATTAGAGATTGCAAAAAATTTAAACGAATATAATTCAAAAGAATCAATTTTAATTAGAAATAATAATCTAAAAAATATTCTTGAGCATGCAGTATCTACAGTTCCATTTTATAGTAAATATAGTAGTTTTAAGGAATTAATTAATTTCCCTATTCTAAATAAAAATATTATTAGAGATAATTTTAAGGATTTGCAATCCTCAAAATTTATTGATAAAAAAAAGAATATTGTTTCCACTAGTGGTTCTACAGGAACGCCATTTCAAATAGTTCAAGATGTAAACAAGCGCTATAGAAATTGGGCAGATACAATTTTTTTTGCTTCAAGGGCAGGATATGAAATCGGTGAATATTTAATTTATATTAAATTATGGTCAAAGGTTTTTGGAGTAAAAAAAATTAAAGGTTACTTTAAAAACTTGAGAATGCACAGTGTTTATAAACTTTCAGATAATGATATTTCAAAACTATTAGATGAGATAAAAAGTAAATCTTCAGGTATAAACATGATTGCATATTCAAGTTCTTTTGAAAAAATAGTTAATTATTTGGAAAGAAATAATTCTAAACCAATACAATGCAATATAAAATCTATGATTGCTATTTCAGAGAGACTGAGTAATAGAACTAAAGAATTGGTTCAAAAATATTTTAATTGTCAAGTTGTTTCAAGATATTCTAACAATGAAAATGGGATACTTGCACAACAAAACTTGATAGAAAATAATGTTTTTGAGATTAATTGGGCGAGTTATTTTATTGAAATATTGGAGTTAGATGAGGATATACCTGTTAAAAATGGAGCGATAGGAAGAGTAGTTGTAACAGATTTTTTTAATTATGCAATGCCAATTATTAGATATGACACGGGAGATTTAGCAGTAATGAATATTGACAAACAAAATATTCCATTTTTAGAGCGTATTGAAGGTAGAAAACTAGATATGATTTATAATACTTCTGGAGAATTGGTTTCATCACATTTGGCTTATCATTTATGTAAGTATGGAAACTTTAGACAATTTCAATTAGTACAGTACGGCTTAAAAAAATATGAAATAAATTTAAACACTGACACCAAAATTGTTGATGAGTATAAACTTATTGAAGAGTACAAGGGTTATTTAGGAAGAGATGCAAATATCAAAATCAATTATGTTAATGAAATACCAATTTTAAGTTCAGGAAAACGACAAGAAGTGATAAATACTTATTATAAAAGTTAATTTTCATTTAACGAGTCTATAAATTCTTGTAAAAAGAATTAAACTTAACTTATTTCCAAATATTTTTGAAAGTAAATAATACTTCATTCCATTATATTTTTCGCTTATAAAGTTATTTAATGGATAGGAATTTAACATTTTGAGCTCATTTAAAGTTTTTTCTAATTTCTTAATACTAAGGTTGCTCTTTATTAATTTAGCAATCAAGAAAAAAACGAGCGTCTGTTGTCTGTTTTGTAGTCTATCAATACATTTTTTATGTATAGGATTATTTTTATCAAGCGTGTCAATTAATTTATTTATCTCAGTCATGATATAAGTATGGCTATTAATCATCTTATCAATATGGCTTAAGTCAGTTTTTCTCATGATTGAATTAGGATTTACCTGTAAGTACCTATAAACATCAATAGGTAAATGTGCAATTCTATTGGCTTTAAAAAACAATTGAGGAGTAAAAACACAATCTTCAAGTAGAAGGGTTTTGACAAATAAAATCTTAGTATTAATTAAAAATTCTCTTTCAATTATATAAGTCCAAACAGCATGGTGGAAATGATTGTTGGCTATATGTTCAATTCCATTAGGAATAACAATATTTGTTAGACTTTTAGTATTATTTTTTGATTTTTTTAAAGTTAAATCTACAGTATTTATATAATTAAAAGTTAATATGTCTAATTTGTTGTCCTCAAGACATTCTAACAACTGTTTTAACACATTAGACGCTAAATAATCATCAGAATCTACAAAATAGATGTATTTTCCTTTAGCAAGTGGAATGCAAAAATTTCTTGCATCACTCAATCCGCCATTTTTTTTTGAGTAAATAAGTATGTTAGATGTATTTAATCTTTTAGAAAAATTTTTAACAACAGAAAAACTATTGTCTGTTGAACCATCATCAATAACGAGAATTTCATATTCAGTTTTTGGAATATTTTGGTTCAATAAACTTTCCAAACAATGAATTATATACTTTTCCTCATTGTACATTGGAACAATTATACTTAATTTCACAATATTAATTATATTTATACATTATTATCAATAATGATGCAATATAATTATTTACTTTGTAAAAAAAAACGGGATTACCCATTTTCATAATAAGTTTTGATTAAGATAATGAAACCTAAAAAAGATATACGTTCGCTTACTAAAGAACAATTGCGCGATTTTTTTGTAGAAAATGGAGATAAAGCCTTTCGTGGAAATCAAGTCTATGAGTGGTTGTGGAGTAAAGTTTCGCATTCTTTTGATGGTATGACAAACATCTCAAAAGAGACTCGTAAAATGCTCGAAGATAATTTTGTTATCAATCATATTGAAGTTGATGAAATGCAACGAAGTAAAGATGGAACGATAAAAAATGCAGTACGATTACATGATGGTTTAATGGTAGAATCTGTTTTAATTCCTACAGAAACTAGAACAACAGCATGTATTTCAAGCCAAGTTGGTTGTAGTTTAGACTGTAAGTTTTGTGCAACTGCACGTTTAAAACGTATGCGAAATTTGAATCCTGATGAAATTTACGATCAAGTTGCTGCTATTAATCAACAAAGTTTGCTATATCACAATAGAAAATTGACAAATATTGTTTTTATGGGAATGGGCGAACCCTTGATGAATTACAATAACGTATTAAAATCAATAGAAAAAATAACATCTGATGAAGGCTTAGGAATGTCGCCAAAAAGAATTACACTTTCTACTTCTGGGGTTCCTAAAATGATAAGAAAAATGGCAGATGATGCCGTAAAATTTAACTTAGCAGTTTCACTACATTCGGCAATAGATGAGGTTAGAACTCAAATAATGCCCTTCAATAAAAATTTCCCTTAAGATGATTTGCGTGAAGCATTGGAATACTGGTACGAGAAAACCCAACGAATGATTACCTACGAATACATTGTTTGGAATGGTATTAATGACACCAAAAAGGACATTGATGCATTGGTAAAATTCTGTAAATACGTGCCTTGTAAAGTCAATATTATTGAATATAATCCTATTGATGATGGAGAATTTCAACAAGCACCAAAAAGAGCCATTGCAGATTATGTAAGCGTGCTAGAAATGAACGATATTATTGTAAATGTTCGTAGAAGTAGAGGAAAAGATATTGATGCTGCTTGCGGACAATTGGCGAATAAAAAATCATAAATTTTTTCCTTATTTTTGACCTTTATTTAATATGAAGATTGTAGCAGAAATAAAACAACCTATTTTAAAAGAAATGGAACTCTTTGAAGAGAAATTCAAAGAATCGATGATTTCTAATGTTCCGTTGCTCAATAGAATTACACATTATATTGTTCGTAGAAAAGGAAAGCAAATGCGCCCAATGTTTGTTTTCTTGGTTGCCAAAATGGTTTCTGACGGAAAATTCTCAGCACAAACCTATAGAGGAGCATCTGTAATTGAGTTGATTCACACTGCAACTTTAGTACACGATGACGTTGTAGATGACAGTAATCGCCGTAGAGGATTTTTCTCTTTGAATGCACTTTGGAAAAATAAAATTGCGGTGTTGGTTGGCGATTTTTTACTATCAAAAGGATTGTTGCTTTCTATTGATAATGGCGATTTTGATATTCTTAGGTTAATCTCTGTTGCTGTTCGTGAAATGAGCGAAGGAGAATTATTGCAAATAGAAAAAGCAAGGAAATTAGATATTACCGAAGCCATTTATTTTGATATAATTCGTCAAAAAACAGCAAAATTAATTGCTGCTTGTTGTGGAATTGGCGCAGCATCCGTAGGAAGTAACGCCGAAGAAATAGAAAAAATGCGAAAGTTTGGAGAACTTATCGGAATTGCTTTTCAAATAAAAGATGATTTATTTGATTATTCTGATGCCAAAATTGGAAAACCAACAGGATTAGATATTCGAGAACGAAAAATGACTTTACCGTTGATTTATGTCTTGAATAATTCTACCCCCGAAATCAAGAAAGAATTAATTAATATTGTAAAGAATCACAACGAAAACCCGAAGAAAGTCAAAAAAGCTATACAAATAGTAATTGATAATGGGGGGATTGACTATTCTTACAAGAAAATGATTGAATACAAAGAAAAAGCGATGAGTTTGATTGATTCCATACCGGATTCTGATGCAAAAAAATCACTGATTGGTTTAATTGAATACACAACAACAAGAACAAAATAACAATGAGAAAGACACTTATTATTTTCACCATTTCATTACTTGCACTTTCTGCTTGTAAAGAAAAGAACAAAGATGTTAAGAAAAATGAACCTACTGTAAAAATGGATCAAACAGGGCAAGAAAAATCCGTCGAAATAGAAATGCCTGAA
>JAKITY010000016.1 GCA_021647835.1 Flavobacteriaceae bacterium
TACGTTTCCAAAGCGTGTAGTAATAAACTTGGTTTTTGAGCGTCCATTCAAACAATTAATATATAATTCTGCAAGTCTTTTTGTTGCTCCCATAACGTTTGTTGGGTTTACAGCTTTATCTGTAGATACCATTACGAATTTTTCAACATTATGCTTTATTGATAATTCTGTTATGTTTTTTGTTCCTAAAACATTAACTTTTATTGCTTGACAAGGATTATTCTCCATCAATGGCACATGTTTATATGCAGCAGCATGATATACCAAACTTGGTTGAAATTCTTCAAAAACTTTACTCATTTCGGTTTCACATCTTACATCACCAATAACAACTTTATAATTTAATTTCTCTTTTTTCTTAAACTCTTGTTGCAAATCATATAATGGAGATTCTGCTTGATCTAATAGAATCAACTGCTTGCAATTATAAGATGCAATTTGTCTCGCTATCTCACTACCGATAGAACCAGCAGCGCCAGTTATTAAAACAACCTCACCATCTATTTCCTCTTTTATTGCTGGGTTCTCAATTCTAATTGTTTGTCTTCCTAATAAATCTTCAATTCTAACTTGTTTTATTTGTGCAACTTGTAAATCTCCGTTTATCCATTTATCAACTGGCGGAACAATTTTAACTTTTATAGATTTTGAAAGTAATGAATTGACAATTTCCCTAAGCTCAGAAGGTTTTATTTTTTGAATAGAAACTATTATTTCTTTTATATTATGTCTTTCTATAAATTTTTCATCAATATCTTTTGGCTTATAGACTTTCACCATATCGATATTTTTTCCAGATTTTGTGTGATTATCATCTACAAAACCTACAATTTTATATTTATTATAAATATCATCTTTTATAGCTCTACTTGTAATTAACCCAGAATTTCCTGCTCCATAAATCAACACATTGATAGATACTTTTAAATCAGAAACGAAATATTTATATAATTCTTTAAAAATAAACCGTGAGGATACTAAAATTACTATATTAAGAAGGTAGTGGATATATATTATTGATAAAGGAATATTAAAAGTTTCACTTACTTCCAATTTTCTTCCAATTAATACAATTAGAATTAATAAGGTTGCAATTATATTTACGCCAATAACAATATTATTTGCATCTTTTAATCCTGTATGCCTTATTATTCCTTTATGGGAACCTATTATTAAAAAGGATATTGTGGAAACTACCGCAATAATTGGCAATTGTGCTAATAAAAGTGACCCTTTAAAATCTGGTTCAAAATTAAATCTAATAAAATACGAGATTGTAAACGTAATCAATACTATAGCAATATCAATTGCTAGGACTAGCCATTTTGAAGAATGATTTGCAAATATTTTTCTTATATTTTGTTTAAAGGTTTTCAATACAATTTTTTAATTTAGAAATAACTCTATTAAGTTCTTCCGTTGTTAAATTAGAACCGCTAGGCAAACACAGTCCTTTATTAAATAAATCTTCTGAAACTCCATTAACATACGATGGAAATTTAGAAAAAATTGGTTGTAAATGCATTGGTTTCCATAATGGTCTAGATTCAATATTTTCTTTCTCTAACTCTAAACGTATTTTTTCTCTCTTATTGTATCCGGCTGTTAAGATACAAGAAAGCCAACGATTTGAATAATTATTTTCTATTTCATCTAAAAAAGAAATTTCATTATAGTTTGATAACTCTTCAGCATAAGTATTATATTTTTTTCTTCTTGATGCTACTCTTTCATCCAACACCATCATTTGTCCGCGACCAATACCAGCAAGAACATTTGACATCCTATAATTATATCCAACTTCAGAATGTTGATAATGTGTTGCACTATCTCTTGCTTGAGTTGATAAAAAAATTGCTTTTTCTTTGAAAGAAATATTATGGGCAACTAATGCTCCACCGCCAGAAGTTGTTATTATTTTATTTCCATTAAAAGAAAGAATAGAAATATCTCCAAAAACTCCACATTTAGTACCTTTATAAGTACTTCCCAGTGCTTCTGCACTATCTTCTAATACTGAAATATCGTATCTTTTCGCTACCTCATTTATTTCATCAACTTTATAAGGCATACCGTATAAATGTACAGAAATTATTACTTTTGGTTTTTTTCCTTTTGAAATTCTATCTTTAATTGCTTCTTCTAAAAGTTCAGGACACATATTCCAAGTATCACGTTCACTATCAATAAAAATAGGTGTTGCATTGAGATACATTATTGGGTTTGCCGATGCAGAAAAAGTCATACTTTGACATAATACTTCATCATCTTTACCGACTCCTAAAAGTATTAAACCTAAATGAATTGCTGCTGTACCAGAACTTAATGCTGCAACAAATACATCCTCTTGAAGATAGTTTTGAATATCATCTTCAAAACCATTAACATTAGGACCTAAAGGAGCTATCCAGTTAGTTTCAAATGCTTTATTTACAAATTTCAATTCGTTTCCACTCATGTGTGGAGACGATAGCCATATTTTTTTTTTCATACCAATTCTCTTGAATATAGTGCTGCCAAATATAACAATTATTGTTATATAAAAAAACGTAGTGTTACTTGCCTATTTAATTGACTTGAAATCAGTAGTTTATGTGGTTTATTATTGTTTAAAAGTTATTGTTCTGTATTATACAGAACAATAAAAACACTACAAATATAAAGTATTTTAACAATTCAGTTGTTAAAAATATGCTCTAAGTCTAAAAAAATACTTATCTTTGTTGACGAAATCTCCCCCAACCAAAAGATTCTTATAAAATTTGCTATTTTATTAATTATTTAAAGACTATGAAACTTCAAAAATTATTCTTTACTATGTTCTCGTTATGCGTATTTATAACGACTGCACAAAACTTACATGATGATGCTAATGCAGCATTTCCATCAAATTTATTAATCAATGATACAAATGCGACTACTGGCTGGGCAAGTGGAGGAACTATCAGTTCTATTATTCCCTCTCCATTAAATAATGGTGAGTATGCATTAGAATTAATTTCAACTGCTCTCACAGATAATGAAAGAGTTATTGAATATACTTTTGATGCTACAGTAAGTGAAGTATATAATATAAGTATTTGGGTAAAAGAAGGAGATGCTAATAATACAGGGGATAATCGTCCAGAATTTTCAAATTGGAGTGATTTAACTGGATTTTCTACAACGATAATTACAACAGGAACAGTTTGGACTGAATATACTTTTTCTGTTACCGCTACATCTACAACTCCAATTATAAGAGTATATGCTCATACAAATTTAGGGATTATTGGAGACTCTGTTCAAATTGATAATGTTTCTATTACCTCTTCAACTGCCGATACTACACATCCTTCAACAATCACAGATTTAAGTTCTGCAAGTATTGATGAAACTACACTAACTCTTAATTGGACAGTTGCAACTGATAATGTTGCTGTTACTGATTATGGAGTTTTTAAAGATGGAATACTAGAAAGTTTAACTTCAGCAAATACTTATAATGTAACAGGATTAACGCTTGGTAACTCTTACGATTTTACAGTTTACTCAATTGATGCTGCAAATAACCTTTCATTAGTAAGTAATATTCTTAATGAAACAACTGTAGATACTACTGAGCCAGCTACAATTACTGATTTATCTTCTGCAAATGTAGCGGAAACTTCACTTGACCTTAACTGGACGACTTCAGTTGATAATGTTGCCGTAACTGATTACGAAGTTTTTCAAGACGCAGTTAGTCTTGGACTTACTGGCGGTGCAATAACTTTTAACGTAACTGGATTGACACTTGGGAGTTCTTATGACTTTACTGTTTTTGTTCAAGATGCGGCTGGAAACACATCTCTTGTTAGTAATACACTTAATGAAACAACCGTAGATACTACGGCTCCAAATGCAATTACTGATTTATCTTCTGCAAATGTAGCGGAAACTTCACTTGACCTTAACTGGACGGTTGCAACCGATAATGTTGCCGTAACTAATTACGAAGTTTTTCAAGATGCAGTTAGCCTTGGACTTACTGGCGGTGCAATAACTTTTAACGTAATTGGATTGATACCAAGTACTGCTTATGACTTTACTGTTTTTGCTCAAGATGCGGCTGGAAACACATCTCTTGTTAGTAATACACTCAATGAAACTACAACTGTAGATACTACGGCTCCAAATGCACCAGCAAATCTCATCTCATCAAACATCACACCTTTTACTGTTGATTTATCATGGACTGCCTCAACATCACCTGATGTCGTTGGTTATAGAATTTATCAAGACGAAGTTCTTATTGGATCTACAACTGGTGACATTGTATATACTGTTGAAGATTTAGAAGAACTAACAAGTTATGATTTCTATGTTACCGCTATAGATGGTGCTAATAACGAATCTACAGAAAGTAACACTGAAACTGTTAATACTCTAAAAGAAAACACAGAGGTTCATTATACCAATTTTAATTCTAATTTAATTTCTATTGATTGGACTACCAAAGATTTATTTGCTTTAGGGAATGTAGGAATAGGCACTCAACCAGACCCAAACTATAAGTTAGCAATAAACGGAAATGTAATAGCAGAAGAAGTCAGAGTTGCCTTAAAAGCAAATTGGCCAGATTATGTGTTTAAAAAAGATTATAAACTTTCAACATTATCAGAAGTAGAAGATTATATTAATAATTATGGTCATTTAGAAAACATTCCTAGTGCCGAAGAAACTAAGAAGAATGGAATCAGTGTTGGAGATATGAACTCAAAATTATTGAGAAAAATTGAAGAATTGACTCTATATATTATTCAACAAGAAAAGAATATTAACAAATTAAATGATGAAAATAAGGAGTTAAAATCTTTAAGTAATAGATTATTAGAGGTTGAAATAATTTTAAAGAAACTTGATAAGTAATGAAAAAACATCTTTTCATATTTATTTTTATCTTTTCCACTTCTTCTGCAATCAATGCACAAGCAATAAGGAAAAGTTATTTAGAAATGACTCTTTCTGAAAAAACGGCTGTGGTAAATGCTTTTTACCAATTAAGGGACATGGATGGAGATGGTGCAGGAGATGCAAATCCTAATGATGATGATTTAATAAGGGATCTTGCTTTTTTTCATGCAAATTTCTTCAATTTTGACAATGCTCCAGACCCAACACAATTAGACCTTCATTTTAACGGATATAGAGCCAATCCTTTGGATGAAGCTGAGCCAACAAGAGAGATATTTTTTGCATGGCATAGAGCAATGATATTTGAGTTGGAACAAAAAATGCAAGATATAAATCCAAATATTGGAATACCTTTTTGGGATTCTACTCAAGTAGATGGCTATGACAATGCAACGGTTACATCTACTATCAATAATACCCTATTTACTCCAGATTTTTTAGGTCCTTTCAATTCAGATTGGTCTCTAAACAGAAATGTTGGTAGTTTTGGAACTTTACCTACTACTGGAGTTTATCCAGCTATTTTTGGCGAGACTGTTTTTTTTGACTTTTCAAACCAAATTGAACGTCAAACCCCCCATACAGGTGCCCACGTTTGGGTAAGAGGCGCTATGATAACCGCTCTTTCCCCAAGAGATCCTGTTTTTTATTTACACCACACATATGTTGACTATTTATGGGAGGTTTGGGAGGAGACAAATCAAAGTTCAGCCTACCAAAGAGATGATATGATTAGATATGATGGCACTTATACGTTTAATGGAGAAACTCGTCCGTCAATTGATCCTGATGATATGATTAGCAGTAAATATTATGGAACTTTTTATGCCCATAATCAATTAGCTACTTTAGAAAATTACACTGTAAATAATACATTTAATTCTCAAGAAAATTTTTATTACCAATATACTATCCAATCAGGAAATAACTTTACAGTACCAACAACTAAAGATTGTAAATTCGAATCAGTAAATGAAATTATACTAAATCCTGGTTTTGTTGCTGAAAGTGGCAGTTCATTTATTGCAAAAATAGATACAGACAGTGATATAAATACATATTCAAGAAACGGAGTAGAAAGTGCTAAAGGCGTAAAAAACCCTTTTCCTTATGATCCACGAATTCACCAAGATGTGTATAGTTTGGTTAATAATGAGTCTTCAACATTTGATAATGTGAAAAATACTCTCTTTCCAAATCCTTTTAAGGATAAGATTTATTTAAATTTAAATCAAAAGGTAAAAGGGTGTAAAGTAGAGATTTACAATAATCTTGGACAAACCATTAATGTGAAAACTTATCAAAACACCAAAAACATTCTATTAGAAGACCTTTCAAATTATGCTCCTGGTATCTATTTTATTAAAGTAACTAGTGACAATAAAATATTAATTAGCGAAAAACTCATCAAACTTTAGTTTAAAATTATTATACGCATACCCTTCAATTGACTTATTAACAGCGATTTACTACAATGTTAATAACATCTTAACATCTTATTCATATCTTTTATCATTTCTTACTTATTGTTTATAATAATTTGATTTTATTTGCGTTCCAATAGGCAAAATACACGTTTCCAAAAATAAAATACGCGAAAAACATAACAAATGGTAAATTTTATATCAAAAAATTTGGATAGTAATATTTTTATTATAATATTTGACCACTTAACAATTTCAACCCCCACAACATGAGACACTTAACTTATTCACTACTAACCCTTATTTTATTTATTAATATTTCTTGTTCGGATGACAATAAATATATTGAAGATTTAACAGACACAACTAACTTAGATGCAGATGAAACAAAAAATGAAGTACCCTGTGCTATTGATTTTAGTTCAGTAGTAGCAAATGATGTAGTTCTTATTGGATGTGATTTAGATTTAAATGGCGAAACAATTACTTTACCTGAGCATGTTACCCTTAAATTTGATGGTGGAAGTATTACTAATGGTACTTTACAATTTAATGGCGGACTAATTGATGGGGAATTACTTAACATCGATTTAGCCATAGAAGGTTCTACAAGACTTATCGATACAAATTACACTTTCGATGTTTCAAAATGGAATATTGTTGAAGGTGAAGTCTCAACATCAGTAGCACTTAGTAATAGAGAAAATATGAATGTTGCAATTACTCAAGTAAAGTCCTTAAGAGGCTATGCTTTTGAAATAAATAATGTAGATATTTTTTTTGAAATAGGTGCAGGAGCATTTGGAAATACAGCACATAGATTAGCAGTTCAAATTCCTTCAGATTTTCATTTTAAAATGGGAGATAATTGTCATTTAAGGGCGCAACCAAATGGATTACCTGCATACGCAATATTATCGGCAAGAAAAGCAATCAATATTAAGATAACAGGAGGTCATTTATATGGTGATAAATTTGAACATACCTATACACAAGGCATTCCTTATAAAATGCACGATTCAGGATATGGTGTCTATTTTAGAGGTGTTCGTAATAGCGTTGTTGATGGTGTTACTATGAAGAATTTTACAGGAGATGGTTTTAATTGTCATAGTATAGGAAGAAGAAATGCGGATGGAAGCGTACCAGCAGGAATGGAAGAGAATTTCAATAACAATATAACTATTAAGAATTGTACGTTTGAAGCAAATCGCAGAAACAATATGAGTATTATTGATGGTACTAATATTATTATTGAAAATAATTTATTCTTAAAAGCAGGAGAAACAGATACAGCTCCACAAGGTTCAAGTGATACGGTTTATACTTGGAGAGGTGTAATTCCATCAAATGGAATAGATTTTGAAGCATGGCGACAATATGATGAATACGGAGCATATCACACGCAGTACATTAATGATATAATTGTCAGAAACAATACTTTTAGAAATGGTCAAAAGGCTGACATAAATTTATATACTTGTTCTAATGTAGAAGTTTACGAAAATAATTTTGATTCAGGAGTTTCAGGAAGAGCGTTTAATAATTGTACTATTCGTGATAATGTATTTGTTAATAATATTAACCGACCTAATTTAACAGGAATTACAATAAAAGAGTTTATTCGTTCAGGAACTGGAATAGATGAGAATGTAAACAATAAAGTTTATAACAATACTATTTCAGGATATGAAAATGGCATAAGGTTTGGCGCAACAGACGGAGAATGCTACAATAATACAATTACTGATTTTGTCAACGGAATTTATTTTACAGATGGAGAAAACAATCTTATTTATGACAATACATTGACGAGTGACATATCAAACTCTAAAGGATATACAAACTTTCCAGGCGGAATAAAGGCAAAAGATATAACGGTAACAGGAGGCACGGTAACCGTTTACAAATACCCTTTTTATGCAAAAAAAATAAATGAAAGCTCGGGTAACCAAGCAGGAAATGGAATAATATTTGACGGAGTAGATTTCAACTCAACAAGCAACAATTCTATTCTCTTACTAAACAGTCAAAATATAACAATTAAAAATAGTACTTACAATGGTGAAGTAACACAAGTATCTTGTGAAGACATTACGTTGACAAACAACAACTAGTAAGTTAATAATATTAAACAATAAAAAAAGGAGTGAATGCTCCTTTTTTTATTGCTTCTGTTTTAAATATCTAATTCTAATAAGTTAACTACTTTTTTTCGCTTACCAGATGATAGTATAGGAATATCATCAACATATTCAATCGTAATTACTGAATCTTCACCAAAAAACTTTTTATAGCTTTCTATCAAATCTTTTTCATCATTAAAATCTTCTGTTGCATTAATCTTAAACAGGTATTCTTTTTTCCCTTTTTGGATTAATTGATACTGTTTTATTCCATTATATAGACATATCTTATGTACAACATGAGAAGTAATTAAATCACCTTTGGTATTAAACAATATATCCAACTTCCTGCCTTCTACCTTAGTAAAAACAAGTTTATTAGTAATATCGTAATCTACAATTCCAATATCACCAGTATCATAACGAATTAATGGAACAGCATAATTATATAAATCTGTAATAACAATCCTACCTATTTCTCCTTTTTTAACAGGTTTATCATTATCAAAATTTAAAATTTCTACAATATAACTTGCCCAGTTAATATCAAAATTATCATTATCTAGTAATTGTTGTGCTAAAATACCTATTTCTGATGCTGAATATCTAGATACAACTGAAACTCCAAAGTGTTTTTTAATAGATATCTTGGCATAACTACTTAAACCTTCAGATATTGCAATTATAGATTTTACATTGCAACTCAAAGGCTTTGAATTATTCTTATCTAAATATTGACATATAGCGTCATAAGCAGATGCATAGGCAATAATTCCTTTGCTAGATTTATCATTCTCGAGCATTTTTATCAACTTTTCTATATCTACATCTTTTAAATCAAAAATATTATGATGAGCAATGTTTTGAATCCAATATGAAAGTTTACTTCTTTTATGTTGGTTATCCCATAACCTAATGTATAATAATCTATAGCCAATTTTAAATCCTGTTTTTTCGGTAAAATAAATAGTATCAGCAGTATTTCTCACTTTTTTATTTATATCAAAATATGTTGTGAAAGGCGTTCCTGTTGATCCGCTTGTTGATACTTTATGGTTGTATTTATTATCTAAAAAAACTGTAGATTGAAATTTCTCAAAATTATCCCTTAAAGTGTTTTTATTTACAACTGGAAATTCATTTAAATTATTAACATCTTTATATTTCTGATAAAACTGTGTTGTTGTTTTTGCATGGTTAAGAATTTTAAAAGAGCGCTCTTTTATTAGTACTTGTGCTTTTTTAGAGTTATAATTTTCATTGACAAATCTTATGTCTTTAAGGTGATTACACACTTTATGCTTTTTGAAAGAATCAAAAAACCAAAATATATAATATCGCATTTTTTCTAATAACTTTTCCATTTTATATTTTCTCGCAATTATCTCCTTCCATCAGGTTGACAACTTGTTTTCTTTTACCAGACTCTAATAATGGGATTTCATCAACATATTCAACAATTAACTCTGAATTTTCCCCTAATAATTCTTTATATCTTTTTAATAATTGATTTTTATCAAACTCATCAGTGGCATTAATCTTGAAAAGGTATTTTTTAGCATCTAATTGTACTAATTGAAATTGTTTTACTCCTCCAAAACTACATATATCGTGAATAATATGAGGAGAAATCGGTTCGCCATTAGAATCATAAATCATATCCAGCTTTCTACATTCAACCTTTGATAAAACTGGAGACTCTACATTTTGATTCATAACTCCTAAATCACCAGTATCATATCTAATCATTGGCACTGAATAATTAAATAAATCAGTAATAACAATCCTTCCTAATTCGCCATATTTTACTGGTAAATCATTATCAATATTCAAAATTTCAATTATATAACTTGCCCAATTAATAATGAAGTCATTACTTCCCTCAATCTGCTGTGCTATAATACCATTTTCGGAATTAGAATATCTTGATAAAGGTGTAATACCAAAATATTTTTTTGTTTTAATTTTAGTATATTCATTTAAACTTTCAGAAATTAATATTATTGATTTAATATTGGTCTTTATTGGTCTTGAATTAATTTTATCTAAATAATTACAAATACTCTCAAATGCTGATGCGTATGCAACAACTCCAATATTTGATTTGTCGTTTTCTAATTTGAAAATAAGTTTTTTAATATCGTCATCGGTAAGATTAAAAACGTTATGCTCCATAATGTTTTGCTTCCAAAATGAAAATTTACTCTTACTATAATTATCTCCCCAAAATCGAATATAAAGTAGTTTATTACCTATTTCAAAGCCTGTTTTTTTAGCAAAATAAATTGTGTCGGCAGTATTTCTTTTCTTCTTGTTTTTGTTTAAATAAATAACAAAGGGCGTTCCAGTAGAGCCACTTGTAGATATTTCATAATATGATCTATTCTTTTTTGATAAAAAATCACTAAAATTCTCTCTAATAATATTTTTATTAATAACAGGAAAACTACTCAATGAACTATCTAAATCCATCTTATTGTAAAATACTGTGTGTTTTATAGAGTTATTTAATAAATTTCTTAAATATAAATCTTTTTTTTCTTTGGCTTTTGCCGAAGAAAAATTTTCATTAATAAACTTAATATCTATAAGATGCTTTTTCACCTCTTTACCTTTAAAAGCATCGAAAATCCAAAATAATTTATTTCTTAAATATTCTAATATATTCATATATTTCTATACTATTAACCTTTATTTGAACCTGTAAATGTAGGCATATTTAAATTTTCTTGATTATTAACTCCTTCTCTAATTATCACTTTCTTAGCTGTTAGCAATAAAATTTTTAAATCAACAATAAATGATTGATTATCAACATACCATATGTCATATTCAAACTTTTGATCCCATGAGATTGCATTCCTACCATTTATTTGTGCCCAACCTGTTATTCCTGGTTTAACATTATGTCGCCTTTTTTGAAAATCATTGTATAAAGGTAAGTATTTTATTAATAATGGTCTAGGTCCTATCAAACTCATCGATCCAAATAAGACATTAAACAATTGTGGGATTTCATCTAAAGAGAATTTCCGTAAAAATATTCCTGTTTTTGTAAGCCTACTATCTACAGGTAACAACTGACCCTTTTTATCTTTTTTATCAGTCATCGTTTTAAACTTAATGATGTTAAATATTTTCTCTTTTTTCCCTGGTCTTGCTTGAAAAAAGAATGGTTTCCCATTATTTATTACCATCAATATTATTAAAATAATAATAAATATTGGGGAAATTATTATAAGTCCAATTAATGCAACTAAAAAATCGAGTATTCTTTTTATATATTTATACATCAATAAATAATATTAGTATAGGCTTCTAGTGACTTTTCCCATAATTTTTTTTGCTCGTATCTATCAATAACATACTGTCTAGATACTTTAGACATTTCTTTTATTTTATCTTTATTAGTAACTAAATCATTCATAGCATTCTTCAATTCAACTGTTGATTTGGATTTGATTAGAATTCCATTATATCCATCATCAATAATTTCATTACAACCTGTAATATTTGTTGATATTGCAGGTACATTCATAGCTGCTGCTTCCATTAGTGATATTCCAAAACCCTCTCTATAACTTGGAAATGTAAAAACATCCATCATTTTAAGGTATGGTCTAATATCTCTTTGAAACCCAGCATAAATTATATTCTTATTGGTTTCAATTTCATTTTCATTTTTTGATGAAATTGGGTCTAAATCTTCAAAACCTCCTACTAATAAAAGTTTTGTGTTTTTATACTTATTGTTAATTTCAACAAACGCTTCAACGAGTTCATTAATTCCTTTATCTTTTACTATTCTACCAACATAACCAAAAACAAAATTATTAGAATTGAGTCCATGCTTCTTTCTTAATCCTGTATCATCAACAGCATTTGGAGAGAAATAATCTATGTCAATTCCGTTGATACTACCATTCCATATTAAATTTATGTTTTTTGAAGTTATTTTATCTATTTTTAATAATTCCTTTACACCATAACTTACTGAAAAAATGTCAGTTGCCATCTTACAAGTTAACCTTTCAATAAACATTAACATCTTTCTTTTTATACCTGAATCACCTTGGTATCTCAAACCGTGAACACAATAAATTCTATGGGGAACCCTTGAAATCCATGATGCAGTCATACTTAGCAAAGCTCCTTTTGGTGTATTTCCATGAACCACTTTTGGTTTTAGTTTTTTAAATAGTTTGACTAATTTAATTAAACTTTTAATATCATTAATTGGTGATATTTCTCTAGCCATTGCTACTCCATATCCTTCTACCTCTTCTAATTCACAATAATAATCAAGTTTTTCGCTTGGACTTGAAACTAATTCAATATCAAAACCTTTTTTTAATTCACCTATTTGCCCTTTAAAAAAATGCAAGGATCCTGGAACTGTTGTAACTATTAGGAATTTACCTTTTTCATGTTCCTTAACCATCTACTTCTTTTGTTATTAAGGTTTTATCACAAACTATTTCTGCTAATAATTTTGACAACCATATTATTCTACCACAATGCTCTACATGCCAAATTGGTTTACCCTCAATAATATTTCCTGCAAGTAAAGGCCCCATGATATGTAGCCCTTCAATTGATTCGAAATCTTCATTTACATTAAATCCGATTTGAGATTTATTTGGCGTACAATATTTTTTATTAATTAGATTTTTAATAAGTGAAGGTGTCTTTTCATTAGTAAATCTCATACTTCCAACGCAATTAATTACCAAGTGTATTGGCTCATCTAATACTTTTACTTTATTAGATTCTGTTTCTAAATAATCTAATTTAAATTCATTCTCAATATTCATTTTAATACCATCAAATCTACCTGCAAGATGTTCAAAACGATTCTCGCCTTTTAACTTAACAATAGTCCTTAAATAATGATCTCCTGCACAACGCTGCCTTCTTCCTATTTCGTTTCCATAACAGCAAGCGAATTCTTTTAATTCATTTTCATTCAATTTATGAAGTAACGAACCAAATCCTGTAGATATTTTTCCAACTGTTGATGCTGCTCCTAATTCAATTTTTTCAGCGTAATCAAGGTCTTTGAATGCTGCATCGGCTATTTCTTTGGCGGTTAATCCTTTTTTTGATTGAAGTGCATTCAAATTAGTTGTCACAAAATCCTTTGCTCTTTCTTCATCAACAATAGCATTAGGTATCATGCCTTGCGTAGATAAAAAAGTGAAATTATTTATCTTATCTCTTATTTGCTTTATATCATTTAGTTTATATAGCATCTCAAGACCACTCGCATTTGTTCCAACAATTAATGCGTTAATTTTGTTATTTCTTTTACTTAAAAAGCTCTCTATTTTGCTTAAAACCTCTTTTAAATTAGGACTATATGGGTTGTTTACAAAAAGTAAATTCTCTTTTTCTATCATTTTTTTGGATTTCCAAAGATAATTAATAGGTAAAGATCCTATTGAGAGTATTGCTTTTTTTGTATAAATATTGGAGTCATTATTCAATGTTAAATCAAAACCTCCTTCATTTTTTTCAATATCAATAACTTCGGCATTAACATATTTTACTTCTGCTAAACCCTCTATTTTTAATACTTCGACTTTTCGTTTCACTCTTTCGGTAATATATATTCCAAAAAAACTGCGCGGAATAAACAAATCATTCCAATCATTATTTTCTATTTGAGTAGTATGCTCCTCTAGCCATTTTTTGGATAATTCTCCTCCGTCTTTTTTAAATTTATCTAACAACCATTTCTTATTATTATTAAGCCATTTTTTAAATAAGCCTAACTCAGGTTCGGGTAAAAAATCCTTTAAAGAAGTAATTAATAACACTGAAAATCCTGACCTTAAACCATAAGGAACACCTGTGTTAAATTCAGAATATTTATCAATGACATTAATAATTACTTTATTTGGAGTGTTTTCAAGTTCTATTTTATCAAGAAGGTTTAATAATGTAAATGAACTAGAAATTCCAGACCCAATAAATGTAATGTCGGTAATTGCTTGCTGTGATTCATTAATGTTTTCCATTTTCATAGTTTTTATTATTTTTCCAGGGTTACCAACTACAGTTGTATAGTCAGGAATATCTTTAATGACTACTGTTCCTGCACCAATTGTGCACCATTTTCCAATTTTTACTTTTGGTATTACAACAGCACCAACTCCAACATGTGACCCTTCTCCTACTTCTACATGTCCACATAATGCAGCCTTAGGAGAAATATGTGTAAAATCTCCAATCACACAGTCATGTCCAATACTTGCTGCTGTATTTATCAATACATGCTTTCCTACAATGCTATTTGGATTTATTATTGCACCTGCAATAATAACAGTTCCCTCGCCTATACTTGCACTGCTAGCGATTATAGCAGATTTATGTATTGCTTTTTCAAATTTACTTTTAAGAAAGTTGGCTATTTCAGCTCTGTGTTTATTAATACCTACAGCAATAATTACAGGAGGTCCTTCATGAGAAAAAGTAGATAAGTCTCCTCTTGCTCCAGAAGCTATTTTTTTTGTAGCATAGTGGCTTCCTTCAGGTTTATCATCAAATGTATCGGTAATTTCATATCCATTATCTTCAAGTATTTCTCGAACTACTTGAGAATGACCACCAGCACCATATAAGCGTATTTTTTTTTCACTCATTAACGTATCAATTTTTACACAAGTGTACGAAAAAATATTCAAAATTTGCATTCAAATTTTATTAAGGGCTGATTTTTCTTAAAAAAAACGGATGTATTTATCATATAATCAAAATTTACGGAAATAAAATTATTTTATTTAAAATAAAAAATGATATTACTACAATAGTAGAAATAAAGACTTTTTTTTCTGGAAACATTTCATTGACAATGTTATATAATAATAACGGAATGATTATCCAACTCAACAATCCAAATCTATCGGAAAAAGGGATGTAAAAATTAAAAAAGAATATTACAGAAGTAATGATATAATATTTTAATAAAAATATACTCTTTTTACTTTGTTTATTGGCAAATTTAACAAATAGTAATAAGAAGAAAGTATTATAAGCAGTAAAATCTGGTCTAAAGCCAACATTATAGTTTGTATCTCCTGAAAACGTTAAATTCTTCAAATCTTCGTTCCCAAGTTCTGCTAAAAAACTAACAGAATGAAATCCAAGTCCGGCAATTGAAATAAGAATTGCTAAGAAATAAAGTGCTATATAGTATTTTATTGGTACTCTTTTGGTCATTATTACTGCTGCTATTGTAAAAATTAAAATTATTGTTGTTCGATGAAATAGAAATGCTATTCCTAATAGCATAAAACATTTTTTATAATTTCCTTCTAATGCATAATTGATTGACATCAATACAAATCCAAATGCTAATGCATTTCTCATAATATTAATTTCAAGATTTAAAAATGAAAAACTACTTGCCATTGTTAAAAATAAAATTAAACTACTTCCGTCTATTCCATAATTGGTAAATCTTCTAACGAAGGTATATAAGGAAAGGTTTAGTACAATTGCTATGCTAAACAATACTACATTATAATTGTTCGTCCAGACTGTGAGTGAGAGAAGAACTTCAAATAAAAAATCTGTTTTTAATCGGCTAAATATTTCAAAAAAACCTCCAGCTTGCGTTGCTGGTATATAAAAGTAATTATAATAATTAGTAGTATCAACACCAATGTTTTTTGCTCTAGTACCTGCAAAAATTACTAAAAATACAAAATAGACAATAAGAATATTTCTATCGTTTCTAATAAAACGCTCTTTTTGTCCTATTAACAATTTTAAAATAAATGTACCAAACAAAATAAATATTGCTAATACTATTTTATGAGTATCAGAGTAATCAGAAGAATGTAGATTGTCTAAAAAGTCAAACATATTCTATATTTGGTTTAGTAATAAATAATTATTTTACACCTTTAAACAATCGATAATAAAAATAATCAAATATTGTTGGGTGATAGTATAATTTACTTTCTAAATTATTTTTAACAATTTTTATATTATTATTATTTACTTGCTCAATTGCATCTTCATAACATTTCAACCCTTCTATAACTTGTAGTAAAGGATACGTGCAATAATTATCTTTTTTCGTGATTTCTATAGTTCGTTGAGAAATAACTCCTCCTGTATCAATTCCTGGATCAATTAAATGTGCTGTAACTCCACAGTTTTCAGCATCATTATTTGCCAATGCCCAATAACCACCGTGTACTCCTCTATATTTTGGGGTAACTCCAACGTGCATATTTATCATTGGTACTCCAACACCATCAATAATCGTTTTTTTAATGATTCTAGTACCGTTAACAATAATTAAATCTGGATTTATTTTTTTTACATGATCAATCACTTTTGGGTCATTGATTGTTGTTGATATAAATATGTTATTACTATCAACAACTGGTTCTACTTCAAAGTCGTACCTTTTAGACAATTCTTCAGTTCTTTTTCTTGACTCAAATTTTAATAATGGAATAATTCCTTTCATAAAAAGTAATTGAGAAATTACTTTAAACCAGCCCAATTTTTTAATTCTCCGCTTTATAAATTTTTTCTTATCACTTGGTCCATCCATAATAACTCCAACCAAATCATACTTACTCTTTAAAAAAGAATATACTATATCATTACTTTCTCCTTTTCCACAAAACAATACTATCTTCATATTTATTTATTTTATTTTATAATTTTCAAAGTCAATTCTGCCATTGTATTGCTCTGAAAATTATACTTTTTATTTAATTTTTTAAACTCTTTAAAAATTTCTTCTAAATTTTTAAAATTTTCATCGGCATTTACACCAAAATTATGTGGATGCCACCATAAATGGTATAGTTCATTATTTTTTGCTGCATATCTCATAGATTTTGTTATTCTTCTTACTTTCAACTTTTCTAAAAACTTTAGTTTTGGAAAATAAGGTCTTAAAAAACGACTTGAAGGCAAGTTAATAATCTGATTTTTATGCTTATTTACTTTTTCAACATTATAAGTATTATGTCCTGTAACGTTTATATATCCATCCATCAATCTTGTTAATCTAATTAGAGGGACTATATATTTTTTAATATGTTTGTGCTTGGTATTGTAAATAAAACTTTGCTCTGTTCCTCGATATGATAAAATTTCGTGTTTCTCACAAACATTCAAATATGGCTCATTCACTTGATTTTTAGGAAAAACAATGCTTTTCACATCAATATCTAGGTGTTTTCCTATATTTTTTGCAGCAATAATATCTTCTTCAAATTGTTCTAAAGTTTGTCCTGAAACCAAACAATTATAATGACTATAAGTATGTGTCCCTATTTCGTGATTAGTCATGTTTTTTATTCTTTTTATTACAGATTGTGCGTAGTGTAACTTATCCTCTTCTTCATTATTTCCAATTTTATCAATTAATTTATAAGCATCCAATGCTTTATCTTCATAAGTAGGGATTTGAGATGGATTAAACTTTAGTAACTCTTCTTTATTTTTGGCAAATAACATCCCAACGGTTGCAAAAGTAAGTTTCACTTTATATTTTCCACAAAGTTCTAATAGTCTATCAATTACACTATTTACGTTTTTTAAATTATTTCCATATTCATCTAAAGTCATTGCATCAAAAGTTCCCCAATGAATCTCATAATCTAATGATATAACAAATGTTCCGTTTTTATTTGCCATGCTTTAAGAAATAACTCTGTTTAAAATATTTGAATAAAATTCTTTATTTTTTTCTTCTAATTTCACCGATCTTCGTTCAATCAATTTATCTGTAAGTCCAAATATAGAGAATACAAAATAAACGGCTAATTTCAATAATTTATTAATGCTCAATTTAATAACATTAAACATTCCTAATTTTTTTCTATTTTTTCGAAATGTATTTAATGAATATTGTGTTGATTGTATGTATTTTTCTAATGATGGTGTACTCGCCTCTCTATAAAACAAGTACGGTTCTGAAAGTCGCACAAATTTACTTTTATCAACTGTTCTAATCCACAACTCATAATCTTGCGCTCTTCTTAAGTCTTCATCATACGGGTTATTTTGAAACCATTCCAATTTTCCAGTAATAGTTGGATGTACACACCAAGTCATTTTCATAGCCATCTGCAAAGTAACATTGTCTAAAAACCTTCCTTTTCTTATTCCTGTAATATTGTTTTCATTATCAATAGAAATAAGTCCTGAGCCTAACAAATCTATTTCTGGGTGATTTTCCAAATACTCAACTTGGTTTTTTATTCGATCAGGGTGCATAATATCATCTGCATCCATCCGTGCATAATAATACCCTTTTGAAAGTTTTGAAAGTTGGTTTAATCGTTTGGGAAGTCCAAGGTTTTCCCCATCGCTTACAATACTTATTCTATCATCATTCTTCTCAAATTTTTGGGAAATATTAAGTGAAGAATCACTACTTCCATCATCTATTAAAATCAATTTCCAATTAGAATAACTCTGTTTTATTACGGATTTTATTGTATCCTCCAAATATTTTTCTGAGTTGTAAAACGGTATTCCTATTGATACTAAAGTGTTTTTATGATTCATAAATTTTTTCTAATTTTTTAACACTTCCTACAATACTAAAACCTTTTTCTGTAAGCACTTCTAATATTTTATATGTCTTTACCTCTTCTTGATTTATAATTTTCAATAATTTTTCTTCCCAAATAGAAAAATCGTCATTTAAACCTACAAATTCAACTAATCCAAGGCCTAAATCAACTTCTAATGAAATGGAGTCTGAAATTAAAGAAGGTACTCCTATTGCTTGTGATTCTACTAAAACTACTGGAAAACCTTCGTGCAATGATGGCATTAAAATGGCATCAGATCCTGAAAATAATTCAGGTACATCTGACCGAACTCCTAAAAAAGTAACATTGTCTTCCAATTTTTCCTTTTTTACTTTTTCTTCTAATTCTTGTCTAAGGTTTCCTTCTCCAACAATTACAAAATGGAATTTTATTCCTTTCTCTTTTAAATATTTTAAAAATCTAATAGAAAAATCATGATTCTTTACTTTATTTAGTCTTCCAACTTGTGAAAGAATCAAAGTGTTTTTATTTATTTTGAGTAAATTTCTAATATAGTCTCTGTTAGTTTTTCTAGAATTAGAAAACTTCTGAACATCAATTGCATTAGGCAATAATGTGATTTTAGAACTTGTTACTTTTGGATATAAATATTTCCCTGCTGCTTCTCCACAAGCTACATATTTAGTTGCAAATTTTTTAATCAGTCTAAAACTAAAATTTTTATAAATACGTCTAATTCCGCTTTTATGAGATTGCCCTGTTGTACCGTGTGAATGTGACACTCGTTCGTTAATTCCTGCTAAATAAGCAATACTCAAGTACATCGAATTATTGATATTCATATGCGAATGTACACAATCGTTTTCTTTTAGTTTTTTTAAGGTTGAATAATAATTAATGTATCTAGCAAGTACACTATTACTTTTTGGAAAAACTCTATAAATTTTACCTCCCATTTTTGTTATTTCATCATCATAATCACACTTTTTGGGTGTAAAATAAATGAAGTCAAATTGATATTTTTCACGATCTATTTGACGATAAAGATTCATTACCATCGTTTCTGCTCCTGCTCTATTCATTGAGCCAACTGTGTGTAAAATTCTTTTCATTTAAATTTTTCTAATGATATATAACTATCTATTTGCTCATCTAAAACTCCATTACTATCATAATATCCAAATCCTGACCCCGGATGAAATGTTATTTCTCCAAAATATACCTTATCATTTAAGGTGTAAAAATCTACTCTTGCAAAGGAAAAATCTTCACTTAATTTATATGCCAATTCTATCATCAAATCAAGACTTTTAGGTTTTGGAATATCTTTACCATTATCAAGATTTAAGCGTAGCGGCAAGAGTTTCCAATTAGTATCATAAAAGTTTCTCTTCGGATTTTCTTGACGACCTATATCTACTTGAATAAACTTTGTAACACCATCAAAACAGAATAATTTATAATCATTGGGAATATTACCATATTTATCAACAAGTAATTTTTCTACTAATATTTTTGGTGAAATATCTTTATATTGCCATTCTCGTGCTTGTTCATAATAATTTTGCTTAAGTGAATTATAGAATCTCACTCGCTCTTTTTTCCAATCAATTTTACTCTTATCTTTAACTATAGTATATGCTGCACTATTATGACTGCACTTAATTATTACTGAAAAATTCGGAATATTCTCTGGTATTACTTCTGATGCTTTTGAAAATATTCTTTCAAGTGGTATAAGGTATTCTTCTCCTATTTTATCTTTTACATGATCTCTTACGGCAATTTTATCAGCACAAGTTGTTTGTATAAGTTTTTGATTATGCAATTTTAGCCATTGCATTTTTTCCATAAAAGTTTTTGGATTTTTGAGATCTAACTCTTTACCAAATTTTCTTTTATACCTTTTTTTTGCATACGCTTCATCTGAAACAAAAAGATTATGAAGTTTCAAATAATTTCGAAAAAAGAAACTCAAGATATATGAACTATCTATTTGTTTTTTATTTGGTAATATTGACATTTTTCTTAGCTATTTTTTAATTTTCTTATATACTTTATATCCTATTTTATTTAAAATATAATAAGCATTCAAGTTAAACTTGATAAATCGTAATTCCTTTTTTAGTTTTTTATCTAAAAATGGTTTTATTTCTATTTCTCCAATTATTTCTTGCGCGATGCTTGGTAATTTAACATCTGATCTTATTGCCATTTTTAATGTTCCAACTATATTTTTTGCAACAATTTTATAGCAAATTTCATAATAATTTTTGGAAATTTTTGTGTTTTCTATGGTGTTAAGGATTCTTTTACAAATAAAAAATCTATCCTTAATATTTTTAGGTTTCACATTGTTTATTATACTTCCATCTCGCATTAAATAATGATAATAAACTAAAGGCAAAGTATAACAAGTTTTTGAAACGTGCAATGCTCTTGGCGTAAACTCAAGGTCTTCATATAAAATTCCTTCATAAAAAGTCAAATTATTATCTAATAAAAATGCTCTTTTATAAACAAATTTCCATATATAAAATTGATTTTTTAAGTGGTTCTTAAAAAAAAATTCTCCTGTTATTGGCTTGTCTAATGCATTTGGAATAAAAGTATCAAGCACTTTATTATTCGCAACAACATCATGCCCTAACCAATAAATATCAGACTTATAAGTTTCTATTGCACTAATTATTGACTGCAAACTGTTTTCTTCTACCCAATCATCTGAATCTACAAACCAAACATATTCACCCTTTGCATTTCTTAACCCTGTATTTCTTGCTCCACTCAAGCCTCTGTTTTCTTGTGAAATTATTGTAATATTTTCTATTTCATTAGCAAGTTGTTCACAAATTTTTAAACTGTTATCTGGCGAACCGTCATTGACCAAAATAATTTCATAATCAGATTTTGAAATATCTTGATTGCTACAACTTAGAACACATTTTTCAATGTATTCTTCAACTTTATAAACTGGTATAACAATAGATAAAATCATTTTTATAATTGGTTAAGAGTTATTTTTTTTACTTCAGAAAAGTGTTTTAATAAATCTTCTTTACTGCTTACTTCTATATTATTTTTAATTTTATTAATTGCGTTTTCTACTTTTTTAGCAGAATAATCAGCAATCAAATAGATATTTTTAGAACTTTTAATCCATTTATATGATGACTGAACTTTATGGTTATTATTTAGCAGTACAATTGCTGGAGTGTTGGTGATAAAACAAAAAATCATTCCATGCAACCTATCGGTAATAACTATTTCTGCTTTTTTGAAATCATCCCAAATAGAAAACAGTTCTGTAGTTCTTGTCTTAAGGCTCATAAAATCCATTCCTATATGAGTATCTCTATATGAGTGTTTTTTATAACTTGAAGTAATTATATTAATAAGTTCTTTGTTTTGTTTTTCGGTAAGTTTTTTCTCTTTATCTTCTCTTAAACATATAACTGCACCTTTTCTTTCAAAGGTTGGCTCAACTCTGTTTAACGACATCACAATATCGGGAACTAGTAATGATTTATTCTTTGAAAAGTTTTTTTGAAAAAAATCAAACGTTTTTTGTTCACGAGCTAACAATAATAAATGTTTATGATTTTGATATGTTTTTTGAGCAGTTTCGAGTGCTTTGTTACCATTTTCACTTTCAGAAAAATCAATAGTTTGGGGGAATGAGATTATTTTATTATCAGAAAAATATTTAAATACTAACTGTCTAAAATTTTCTATTTGCTCGTACAAATCACCCATATTTCCACCTCCAACTGTTGTAACTATATCATCATTTTTGATGGTTCTCCTCACATATTCCAAGCCTTTTAGGGTTTGGCTTATTGGAATTTCAGTTACATAATGGTCAGGAAAAGTAGCACTCAAAAACTTGTGTTGTGCATAAGTAATAGCAACATCTCCCAAGTTACCATAATCGGCAGCCAAGAATATAAATATTCGTTTTCTATTTTTAGGAATATTAAACCCAAGTTTTTCTATTGGCTTCAACCTCAATTTTAACAGCAGAAGTTCAACTTTTTTTCTGTGAGGAATTATTTTTTTTATTTTTTTTATCATAGTATATAAGTTATTAAAAAAATGCTTTTTATTTTTTATATATCTTTTTTTTCACTTTTAAAGTAAGTTCATTTACAAGTTTTTTTTCACTATCTGTTAAAATAAATTTTACTAATGTAATGTATAATAAACTATAAACAATAGTTTTAAGAATCATATACTTTACTGAATGAATTGGTAAATACTGAGAAAAATAATTTGTTACTGTAATAATAATTAGGGAAACTAGAAATAGAGGTGAAATTTCTTTATAGTATCTAAACATTTGCAAATCTATTTTAGTATGATAGTACCATGTCATAATTACTCTTTCTAAAAGCATAAAAATAACTGTTCCAATTATCATCCCCAACCCTTTGTTTTCTTTTGCCAAAAACGCCCCTAATACTGCTCCACAAATAGTAACAATAATCATTATTACTCCTCTAAACTTTAATTTATTTCTTGCTTCAATAATATTATTGCCAAAACCTTGGCTTAAAATGAGGGTCAGTCCAAGCATCATAACAACTGCCATCGCATATGCTTCACTAAATTCATCTCCTACCCAAAAATGAATAAAATCTACTCCTACAAGTATAAAACCGCCCAAAATATATAATAATACAAATAAAATCATTCTAGATATTTTTATAAACATTCCTGTAAGTTGTGACGAAGATGCATTATTAGTTACCATTTTCATTGCCTTTGGCAAAAAAACAGAAGCAATTGCTGATGAAAATGCGCCATAATAATTACCTAATACAGTTCCTATCGCATAAACAGCTACAACTTCGGGCTTGAATAATGTTCCTAAAATCAAATGTC
Source organism: Flavobacteriaceae bacterium (assembly GCA_021647835.1). Taxonomy (GTDB): domain Bacteria; phylum Bacteroidota; class Bacteroidia; order Flavobacteriales; family Flavobacteriaceae; genus Urechidicola. Next base: position 23,905 of record JAKITY010000016.1, read on the forward strand.
CAAACTTCCATCTCATCTGTTGGACTATTGCGAAAACAAATATCCAAAGAGAAAAACCTAAAATTTGACGAAGTAATTTTTTTTCAAATTGATGTAAATGTATTCTTACTTTGAGTTTTTTAAAAACAATTACCATATTTACAGCGATTATTAATAAATTCATTATTGTATCTAAAACTACTAGTCCAATAGCATCACCATCTAAAAGTAATAGTCCTACTACTAAAGCACTTCTAACTATATACCTAATAATATTTGTAATGCGAGGTAAAATAAACTCTTCATGTCCACTACATATTCCTTTAAACGCACCTCCTGGAAGTGAAATAGCCAAATTAAAAACCAATATTAAGAACATTGTTTTAGCCATTTCTAACTCATTGCTTGTTAGTGTTTTTCCATACAAATCATCAAGATTATAATAAATAATCATTCCGCCAATAACAACTAGCAGAGATATTATTACATACATGATAAAAGCGTGTGCTAAAAAGTTCTCTTCTCCTCCCTTGTCATTTTCAGCTCTATACTTAGCAATAAATCTTATTATAGTATTATTTAATCCAAAATCTAATACAGTCATATAACCAACCAATGCTCCAATCATGGTATAAATACCATATTGTGCTTCACCAAGTGATTTAACAATAAAAGGTGTTATGAGCAATCCTATAACATTTGTTAAAAAAATAGTTACATAGGATAATGCTACACCTCCTTTTAGTTGTTTAGACGACATTATAAATTAATTGATTTGTTTCTTCCCTATTTGATGATACTCAAAACCTTTTTTTGCAAGCCTTTCTTCATCATATTGATTTCTACCATCAAAAATTATAGGGTTTTTCAATTGAGATTTCAATTCATCAAAATCTGGTGAACGAAACTCTTTCCATTCAGTAAGAAGAATCATAGCATCTGAACCTTTTAAGGTTTCATATTTTGAATTGAAATAAGTAACTTCATTAATATTTTTTAGGTAAAAATGTTTTGCTTCATCCATTGCCTTTGGATCATAAGCATTTATTTTTGCTCCACGCTTTACAAGCTCCTTTATCATATATATTGAAGGTGCTTCACGCATATCATCAGTTCCAGGCTTAAAAGAAAGTCCCCAAAGTGCAAATGTTTTTCCTAATAAATTTTTACCAAAACGACTAATTACTTTATTGGCAATTACATATTTTTGTTTATCATTCACCTCTTCAACAGAAGCAATTAAACGAGCATCATAGCCTTTTTCTTCTGCCATTTTCTTTAATGCTTTCACATCTTTCGGAAAACAAGAACCTCCATATCCACTTCCAGAATAAATAAAACTATATCCTATTCTGCTATCTGATCCAATTCCTATTCGAACTTGATTAACATCTGCTCCAACAAGTTCGCAAATATTCGCAACTTCATTCATAAATGAAATTTTAGTAGCAAGCATAGCGTTTGCAACATATTTTGTCATTTCAGCAGAACGAACATCCATAAAAATCAATCTATCTCTATTATGCACAAATGGTGAATATAATGCTCTCATTTGCTCTACTGCAAAATCATTATCTGTACCAATAACCACTCTATCTGGTTTCATAAAATCATCTATTGCTGCTCCTTCTTTCAAAAATTCAGGGTTTGAGACAATATGAAATGGAATATCAACTCCTCTCTTCTGTAATTCTTCTGATATTGCATTTTTCACTTTATCAGCAGTTCCAACTGGCACTGTAGATTTATCAACAATAATAAGTTCTTTTTGCATTTCTTGACCAATCTGTTTTGCAACTGTCAAAACATATTGCAAATCAGCAGAACCATCTTCTCCCATAGGAGTTCCTACGGCAATGAATACAATATCGCATTTTTTAAGTCCGTCTGATAACTTTGTGCTAAAATTTAAATTTCCTCTCTCATGATTTTTTAAAACCATCGCCTCTAATCCAGGCTCGTAAATTGGAATTATTCCTTTTTTTAAATTTTTGATTTTTGTTTTATCAACATCTATACAAGTAACTTTATTTCCCATTTCCGAAAAACAAGTACCACTTACCAGACCAACATATCCTGTTCCTACTATTGTTAAGTTCATTTATTTACAATTTTTAAAATGCAAATAAAAGAAAAAAAACAACAAAGCCTATTTTTTTTAGTAAATAATCTATATTTATCATTTAGAAAAATAACCGAACATCTATTAACTAATAATACCTTTTGCTTTCTACTATAATTAATCTTAAACATGAGTGAAATAAAAGTTTCTATTATTACATCTATGAAGACCGTTGCAAGGTAAAAAAGTTACAATTTTTTACAAAAAAAATCATTTATTTTACTGATTATAAGTTAATTAAGTCGTATATTTGATTATGAAAATACACAAACAACCTACTTTAGCAGACAGT
>JAKITY010000017.1 GCA_021647835.1 Flavobacteriaceae bacterium
TGTCTGCTAAAGTAGGTTGTTTGTGTATTTTCATAATCAAATATACGACTTAATTAACTTATAATCAGTAAAATAAATGATTTTTTTTGTAAAAAATTGTAACTTTTTTACCTTGCAACGGTCTTAAATTATCAAACAATTTTGGAATACTTCTATGAGCGGAATCTATTTCAAAGTACTTCAAACGGGTTTTGTAAAGGTTGACGATGAATTGAAACTTCTTAAAAAACCAAATGACACCTCTACAATTGCAGAGGTATATAATATAAAAAAATAAAACCCTTACTTTCGCAAAGGTTTTATAATAAGTTATTTAATGATAGAACTACTTTTTTAGCACCTCTAAAATATCTTTTAATAAGTCATTGTCAGAAGGTCCTGCAGGAGCAGCCGCTTCTTCTTTTTTCTTCATTTTGTTATATGCTTTAATCATCATAAACATAACAAGACCGATAATAATTAAATTGATAATTGTATCAATCCAAGCTCCATACATAATAGCGTTCATTGGCGTTGTAACTTTTCCTGAAGCATCAACAACCGCTTCTGAAAGCACATACATTTTATCTTTAAAACTAGCACCTCCAGTAAACATACCAACAACTGGCATTACAATATTACTTACAAAGCCTTTTACAACTCCTCCAATTGCTCCAGCCATAATAACTGCAACTGCAAATTCAATTACGTTCCCGCCAGTAATAAATTCTTTAAATTCTTTTAACATTTTATAATAGTTTTAATTAGTTAATAAGACAAATATAGTAAAAAAATTAATGCAAAACCTCTCTTTTTATACGTTGAGATATTGATGTGATTATTTCGTAAGAGATTGTATTAGAATTCTTTGCTAATTTTTCAACAGTTTTTTGATTATCAAAAAAAGTTACTTCATCACCTTCATTGCAATCAATATTGGTAACATCAATCATAATTATATCCATAGATACATTTCCAAGAATATTTGCTATTTGATTTTTAATAGTTACAAAACCAACACCTTTGCCAAATATACGACCAATTCCATCTGCATATCCTAAGGGTAGTGTTGCTATTTTTATATTTTTATCAGTAATAAATGCGCGATTGTAACCAACACTTTGCCCTTTCTTAATAATATGAATTTGCGAAATAATACTTTTTAATGACACTACATTTTTTAATTCTGATGTTATATTTGCATCATTTCCAAATCCATATAAACCAATTCCTAAGCGAACCATGTCAAAATGCGCTTGAGGGTAATTGATAATTCCAGACGTATTGCATAGATGCATCATTGGTTTGTAACCTATTTCTTGCTCAAAATCAGCTGTTGTTTTTTTAAATGATGTTATTTGCTGCAAGGTAAAATCTCGTTCGTTTTTATCTTCTGATGCTGCTAAGTGCGAAAATATTGATGCTACTTTTACAGATTTATTTTTGTTTAGTTTTTTAGTAATAATCAAAATTTCATCAGCCTTAAAACCAAGTCTATTTAAGCCTGTATTAAATTTTATATGGATTGGGTAATCGGTTAAGTTTTGTGCATCCGTAATTGACAAAAAAGCATCTAAAATTGATGAACTATAAATGTTTGGTTCCAAGAAATTTTTTATAATCAGTTCTAAATTAGCAATTTGAGGATGTAAAACTAAAATAGGCTTATTAACTCCTGATTTTCGTAAGGCAACACCTTCATCTGTATAGGCAACGGCAAAATAGTCAACTTTATCTTGAATGCTTTTTGTTATTTCAACGGCATCACTACCATATCCAAATGCTTTTACAACTACTAAAATTTTTGTGCTTTCTTGAAGTTTTTGCTTAAAATAACTCAAGTTAAATTTTACAGCATTTAGGTCAATTTGAAGTTTTGTAACGTGATTATTTGTCATTTTTCACCTGTTCTTCGATAACGTCCATTTTTGAAACCTTTTCTTTCAGATGCGCCTTATAGTATGCTGCTCTACTTAGAGGTTCGTACTCTTGAGTTTCACCTAGCAAAACAATATCTTCACTTGCTGCTTTTCGAAAACTATAATGCGCTAAATTTCCTGTATGCGTACAAACTGCGTGTACTTTGGTCACATACTCTGCCGTTGCCATAAGCGCAGGCATTGGTCCAAAAGGATTACCTTTAAAATCCATATCAAGACCTGCAACAATAACCCTTACGCCACGATTTGCAAGATCATTACATACAGCCACAATTTCATCATCAAAAAACTGTGCTTCGTCAATACCAACAACTTCAACATCATCTGCTAAAATTCTTATATTTGCTGATGAAGGTACAGGAGTTGAACGAATTTCATTTGAATCGTGTGAAACTACTTTTTCTTCATCATAACGCACATCAATTGCAGGCTTAAAAATCTCAACTTTCTGCTTGGCAAATTGAGCTCTTTTGAGTCGGCGGATAAGTTCTTCGGTTTTTCCAGAAAACATGGAACCGCAAATAACTTCAATCCAACCAAATTGTTCTGTATGATTTACTGTATTTTCAAGAAACATTTTGTAATTTTCGGACTTGTTAGGTTTTATTATCTAACTTTACAAAAGTATCAAAAATAAACTTTCAAAACTATATAAATACATCAACTTATGCACAAAAAATTGGAAGCTGAATTAGTGAGTATAGCTCATAGCATTTTACAGATGAAAAACCGTAATGATATTGTCGCTTTACATAAAAAGGCACAAGAATTACATGAAAAATTATCGGTGCTGTTATTTATTGACGATTATTTGGAAACAACTCCTAATGCAACAGAAACAAAAGAAGAGTTGATAGCGAAAATTGAAAAAAGTATTGATAAAAAATCAGTTGAAAAAGAAGAGATTGTTGAAGAAATAAAACAAGAAACAATATTTGAGAAACCAATTGCTGTTGAGCCGAAAATAGAAAAAACTATCTTTGAGATAGAAAAAGAAGAGGTTATAGTTGAGGCAAAAGAGGTGAAAAAAGTATTGACTTTAGAAGAGGAGTTAAAAGATACAGTTTCTGTTGATGTTACGGCAGATTTGTTTCAAAAAGAAGAAAAAAAAAGCAAAGCATCACTCAATGATAAATTAAAACAAGGTAATATTCAAGTTGGCTTGAATGATAGAATTGCATTTGTTAAGCATTTATTTAACCATAGTCAAGCAGATTTTAATAGAGTTTTATCGCAGTTAAATACTTTTAAAACTGAGAAAGACGCACAAAATTTTATCAAAAAAATGGTAAAACCAGATTATGATTGGTCTGGAAAAGAAGAATATGAAGAACGATTGGCTGCCTTAGTTGAACGTAGATTTTTATAATTAATAATGAAAAAAACCAATTATATTTTTTGTATGAAATGGGGAACTCTGTATGGCGCAGAGTACGTAAATCGATTGTATTCAATGGTCTCAAAAAACTTAACCTATGATTTTAAAATGGTTTGTTTTACTGATGATGAAACTGGAATAAGAGAAGAAGTACAATGTTTTCCAATACCAGAAATAGATTTAGACTCTAATCTTCCTGAGCGAATGTGGAAAAAGTTAACGACTTTAAAATCACCATTATATGGTTTGGAAGGTCGTGCTTTATTTCTTGATTTAGATATTGTAATTGTTGGCAATATTGATTGTTTTTTTGATGTTGAAGGCGAATTTAGAATCATAAAAGATCATAGTTGGCGTTCGTGGAGAATTACAGGAAACTCGTCTGTTTATAGATTTGATATTGCAAAACACGGTTATGTTTTTGACGATTTTATCGCTAATTTTGATGAATTATTAAAAGTTCATAGAAATGAACAAGAGTATTTGACACACGCTATAAATGACAAAGGGAAACTGCAATATTGGGATAAGGAATGGTGTCCGAGTTATAAATATGATTGTTTGTCTAGGTTTCCACTAGCATTTTGGAAAAAACCGACAATTCCAAAAGGCTCAAAAATTATTATTTTTCATGGCGAAATAAATCCGCACAAAGCCATTAAAGGCGGACGAGGAAAATGGTATCGTTATGTAAGAGCTGCGCCTTGGGTTGCGGAATATTGGAAGTAAATGTTTTAATATAATTGATGTCAGTTCGAGCGCAGTCGAGAACTATTTTAAGAATTTAATTTTTCTATTAACCCTTCCACATTTTTCTTGCTATTTCCTATAAAAATTCCATTGTCAATAATAATTACAGGACGCTTTAAAAAAGTATATTCATCAAGAATTAATTGGCGATAATCTTCTTCTTTCAACTCTTGACTTTTTAAATCCATTTGTTTGTATTTTTTGGCTCTACGGCTAAAAAGAGATTCGTAACTTCTAGATAACGCATGCATTTTTTCAAGTTGAGCAACAGTAATTGGCTCTATTTTGATTTCTTGCAATAAAAAATCTTCAAGATTTATAGATTTTAAGATACGTGTACACGTATCGCATGTTTTTAAGAAGTAGATTTTTTTCATATTGTAAAAATAGAGAAACTAATTATGATTCTTAATTTGTATCAATTTTATCTAAAACGGATTTCCTATATGATTTTCCGATAGGCAATTTTATTTCATTTAACAGTACAATTTGGTTACCATCTATCAATTTTAGTTTGTTAAAATTAATGATAAATGACTTGTGAATACGTAAAAATTGGTTCGGCAATTTTTCTAAAAAATGTGATAAAGTTTCTGAAACTAAAATCATTTTATCAGTATAAATTTTAATGTAGTTTCCGTATGCCTCAATATGATTAATACTATCTAAGTTTAATTTGATTAGTTTTTTATCACTTTTTACAAAGATAAAATTAGGGGATTCTTTTGTTAAGGGTTTAATAGTTGAGTGCTTTTGTTTAGGTGTTTTTAATTTTGCGATAGCCTGCATAAAACGTTCTAAAGAAAAAGGTTTTAATAAATAATCGGTTACGGATAGTTCAAAGCCTTCAATTGCATATTCTGAATAGGCAGTAGTGAGAATTACATTTGGTCTGCTTTTTAATGTTTTTAGTAGGCTTATGCCTGATAATTTAGGCATATTAATATCTAAAAAAAGTACATCAATTTGTTCAGATTCTAAAATTTCAATTACCTCAAAAGCATTTTTACAAGAAGCAACTAATTCCAAATTTGGAACGACATCTATATAGTTTTCTAATATTTGCCTTGCTATTGGTTCATCATCAGCAAGAATACATCTTAATATACCCATTATTTGGAGTGTGTTATTTTAAGTTCTACTATATAAAAATCAGTAGCATTTGAAATGGTTAATTTATGATTGTTGGGATAAATCAAATTTAACCTTTTCCGAGCGTTTTGTAAACCAATTCCACTTTTATTACTCTCTAATTGCTTTTTATTTGTTTCGGTCTTATTAAAAGAATTTTTACAAGTAAAACACAAAGAATCATTTGTATTATTTATTTCAATTTGAACTGTACTTTTCAATTCTTTACTTAAATGTTTAAACGCATTTTCAACAAATACAATTAACAACATTGGCGCTATAGTTTCATTTGTAAAACTACCGAATTTGTTAAAAACGATTTCTGTTTTGTCTTCTAAACGAATTTTTTCAAGTGAAATATAATTTTCTAAATACTGAATTTCTTTTTCTAATGGCACGAAGGTTTCTTTAGTATCGTATAAACTATAGCGCAACAAATCGGACAATTTCAACATTAAATTTGGTAATTTATCTGATTTTACAACTGATAAGCCATATAAATTGTTTAGTGTGTTAAATAAAAAATGTGGATTTAACTGTGCTTTTAGTAATTTTAATTCAGCCTCTTTTTCTTGTTGCCTTCTAACAAAACTATCTTTTGCCAATTTGGTTGCTGTGCCAAAAGTTAATGCCAAAAACATAATACCTAAAAAATTGACAAACATTTTCAATTCCATTTTTTGATTGGCATAAAGACTAATAAAATAGATTGAAATTATTGAAAAAGTTACTGTATTGACAAGGAATAAAATGGAAAACAAAAAGGGTTGCTGTTTTAATTTGGGTAAAATAAACAAATTGCTAATATAAATTGCTGGTGCTAATAATAGGATAATATTAAAAGCAACTAAAAACTTGTTTTCTGCTTGAATTGCACCTAAAAGGATAATAAAAAAGCAAGCCCAAATAAATAGGTTTTGAAATATTTTGTTATCTATAATAGCATCTATTTTTTTCATTTATTATTTTCATTGAATGTTTTAAAATAAGCAATAAGAGTGCTCATTACTTTTCAAAAGTACACAATTTGCTAATTAACTTCTCTTTCTTATGACGAAAGGTAGTCGTTTTCATCTGAACGTATATTTTTTAATGATATTGGTAAAAAGAGTTCTAAAACGTTGTTCGACATTTTTTTGTGCCACTTCATCATTCTTATTATTTAAACTGTATAAGTGATTATAGGTTTGCGGTATAAATCATTAAAGTAGAACATTATGAAAACATTAAAACACATTACAATCACTTTATTATTACTATTTATTACAAACGTATTTAGTCAAGAAAAACCATTACAAACCATTCAAAAAAAATATAACACCTTATTGCAAGAGCAAAATAAAGGCATTGCCATTCTAGTTAAAAAAGATAATAGTATAGAAAAAGCAAGCCTTGGCAATTTTAATCTTACAGCCCAAAGTGTTTTTAGTATTGGTAGTGCCACAAAAACATTTACAGCCATTTTAATTTTACAAGAAATGGAAAAAGGTAACCTAAAACTTACAGATAGTATTGGCACTTATTTATCACCAATTAAAAATGTAGATGGCGCTTTAACTATTGAAACATTACTGTCTCACGAAAGTGGTTTGGATGAAGTAATTGAAAAAAACATACTAGACATTTTCTTTGCAAAAGATGATTCGGTTTATAACCAAAACTTACTTACTCAAATCGAAGAACATGATCCAGAAATGATTGGGGAATTTAATTATTGTAATACCAATTATATGCTTTTAGGTAAAATACTTGAAAAAATTACTGACCAGCACTATTTTGATTTACTTGAGCAACGCATTTTCAAACCATTACAATTAAATAATACGTATTCCTATTTACACAAGAACATAAAAAATTTAGCAACACCAACTCATAACGATAAGGATGTAACAGCCTATATAGATCACCGTTTTTATGGGAATATTGCAAATGCAGCAGGAAGTATTGCTTCTACTTTATTAGATATGGAACAATTTTATACATCTCTCTTTGAAACTGAAAAACTTCTAAAAAAAGGATCCTTACAATTAATGTTATCGTCTGGAAATGAGTTTTACGGATTGGGAATATTTAAGAGTGAATACAATGGCACACCATTTTATGGACACGGCGGAAATAACATTGGATATGCCTTTAGCAATGGTTACAATCCTGCAGCCAAAGAACTCTTTGTAATGTTTACTAACTCAATAGCAATTCCGTTAAATTCCATCGAAAGTGATGTTGTAGGATATTTAAACAATGAAATCATTGAAAATTTTAAAGACGTTGACATAGATAATTTTAAAGATTACGCAGGAAATTATTTAATGAAAGAAGCAAATCTTATCCTAAAAATAGCAATAGAGAATAATAAAATATTCTTGATTAGCGAAGCTCAAGGCAGTAAAAATGAACTCAATCAAAAAGACGAGAACACCTTGATTGAAAAAACCTCAGGTGTTAGTCTTACTAAAGTTAAAGGTAATGCTAATAGTTTAACCTTTAGCCAAAGTGGATTTACTACTATCATAAAGCGAATTAACAATTAATATGATGAAATTAGAAATACAAAACGTATCGAAGCGATACAACAAAAATAAATATGGTTTAAAAGATTTTTCTATCACTATCGAAAAAGGAATCTTGGGCTTATTAGGTCCAAATGGAGCAGGAAAATCGACCTTGCTAAAAATGATTGCAACCGTAAGCAAACCAACAGATGGTATTATTTTATTGAACAAAAATAACATTGTAAAAGATGCCAATTATATGCGAAAGCAATTGGGGTTTTTACCTCAAGATTTTGGAGTGTATCCCAATTTAAATGCTTTTGAGTTTTTAGAATATATGGCAGCAATGAAAGGTGTTGGAGGTAAAAATCTAAAACCAAGAATCACACAGTTGTTAGAAGGTTTGAACTTAATAGAAGCTGCAAACAAACCAATTGGAAGCTATTCTGGAGGCATGAAACAACGCATTGGCATTGCACAAGCATTGTTGAATAACCCTAAAATTATCATTTTTGATGAGCCAACAGTTGGTTTAGATCCAGAAGAACGTGTTCGTTTTCGTAACCTTATTTCCGATTTAGCAAGCGATTGTATTGTGATTTTATCATCACACATTGTATCAGACATTGATACCATTGCAGACGAAGTTGCAATTATGAAAAATGGATCTCTAATAACAAAAGGTGATCCAGAAAATATAGTAAAAAAAGTAGAAGGCAAAGTGTTTGAAACTACTATTGAAAAAGAGAAGCTTTCAACTTTTAAAAGTGGGCATATTGTGATAAGTACCAAACGTAAACAAGGGAAACTACAAGTACGATATATTTCGAAAAACCCAATTGAAGATTCAATATTACAAGAAGCCAATTTAGAAGATGCTTACTTATACTTAACAAAAACTAATTAGGGTTTCGACAGCGCTCAACCTGACAAAACTTTAAACTATGAATACTTTTACCATCATAAAATCCGATTACTTACAACGAACCAGAAGTTATACGTTTTTAGTAACGCTTTGCATAAGTTTAGCAGTTGCTTATACATTTATCCCAGAGCCAAATGCCACATATTCAACGATTAGAATTAGTAATTATGTAGGTGTTTATAATTCAGCTTGGATTGCTTATGTAACTGCCATAATGGCGAGTATTTTTTTATCGTTAGTAGGTTTTTATTTAGTTAATGGAAGTATTAAAACAGACATACAAACAAAAGCTGGGCAGATTGTAGCAAGCACACCAATTAGTAATTTTCGCTATTTATTTTCTAAAGTTTTGAGCAATTTTTTAGTGCTTTTAACTATAGTTCTCATTATATTTTCGATGAGTATTTTGTTATTCTTTTTATATAATGAAGGGTTTACGTTTGAATTGCTTCAATTTATAAAGCCTTATTTCTTCATAACAATTCCAGCAATGTTTTTCATCGCAACGCTTGCTGTTATTTTTGAAGTTTTCTTCGGAAAATATTCAGTCATTCAAAATGTAGGCTTCTTCTTTTTATTTTTTACATTAATGGTTCTTCCTGCTACAACTGAAACACAATTTCTATTAGATGTGTTTGGAAGTGAAATTATAACACACCAAATGGAAAATCAGGTAAAAGAAATTTTACAAAGCAACGAGTCTATTGGTTTAAATATTGGTTACGTTATAGGAAATGAAAAAGAAATTAAACGATTTAATTTTGAAGGTGTCAACTTTCCAACTTCATTTTTGTTGAGCAGAATTGGTTGGATTCTTTTATGTATAATTTCAATTGTGATTATTTCGCCCTTTTTTCATCGTTTTAATGTAAAAGAAAAAATGTCAAGCAAAAAATCTACTCAAAATGTTTCAATTTCAAAAACCAATAACGAAGTCGTGCTGTCAGCTTTACCAAAGGCACAAATAAATTATGGAATCTTTTCTTTGCTAAAAACTGAATTACTTTTGTTGTTCAGAAAAGGAAAAAAATGGTTGTGGATTATTAATTTAATAGGAATGGGATTGTTAGTAGTACTTCCTCTTGAAATTGCAGATCAAATAGTATTGCCAGTTTTATGGTTTTTACAAGTGAATAGACTGTCAGAACTCACAACAAAAGAAGTTACAAATAATGTGCATTATTTTGCATTTACTTCTTATAAACCATTAAGTAGATTACTCGTTTCTCAAGTATTAGCAGGAATAATTTTAATGCTGTTTTTAGTGTTTCCATTGCTAATTCGTTTACTTTTTATAGCGAATTTCACAGCTGTTTTTTCTGTTGTTTCAGGTGGAGTTTTTATAACGCTTTTGGCTTCTACTTTAGGAATTGTTACCAAAGGCAAAAAACTTTTTGAAGTATTATTTTTTATGATTGCTTATGCTAATATTAATGGGGCTAAATTATTAGATTATTTTGGCGGATTGACACATAATGCAAATTATATTTTAAAATTAACGGGGTTTATATTGCTCTTAATAATCATTACTTTTTTGAAACGAAAAATTGATTTGAAAAAGAATTAATTTAATTTTTTAAATCCATATTTAAAATATTGTATTTTTATCAAAAATTAAAACATGAATTTTCAGGTTACTTCATTCAATAGAACAACCTTACTTTATTTTTTAGAGAATTTAAGTCCGAAACAATTATTTACCATTCCAAAAGGATTTAAAAACAATATTATTTGGAACTTAGGACATCTATTAATTACTGAGCAAATGCTCACCTATGGTCTGTCAGGGTTAGATTTATCTGTCGATAAGCAATTTGTAAAAATGTATGGAAAGGGTTCCTTTCCTTCAACTGAAGTTTCAAAAGAAGCCATCGCAGACATAAAAACACAACTAATCCCTGCTGTAAAACAAACCAAAATTGATTATGAAAATGGTGTGTTTGAAAATTATAATGAATATGAAACAAGTGCAGGAGTTGTACTTAAAAGTATTGGTGATGCAATGCGATTTAATATGTTTCATGAAGGGATTCATATTGGAATAATCTTATCACTCAAAAAAATAGTTTAAGCAGTATGAGTTTTAATGTAATTGCAACCATATTGATTGTCTTATCAGCCATTTTAATAGGAAAGTTGATAAAGAAATTGACATGAAAAGTAAGTTTTAAATAATTAATAAAAAGAAAATGAAATTTAACACCAAAACAATTCACGGAGGACAGAAGCACGATCCAAGTACAGGAGCCGTAATGACTCCAATTTTTCAAACATCAACGTATGTTCAGCAAAGTCCTGGAAAACACAAAGGATATGAATATTCAAGAGGAGAAAACCCAACGAGAGAAGCTTTAGAGAAAGCATTTGCAAGTATTGAAAATGGTTCTCATGGTTTGGCTTTTGCTTCAGGTTTGGCAGCAACAGATTGTGTTTTGCGTTTGTTCAATTCAGGAGATCATATCATTGCAGGAGATGATTTATATGGAGGTTCATATAGAATGTTTACGCAATTGTTTAGCAAGTATGGATTGAAATTTACATTTGTTGACATGAACGATGTTGAAAATATTGTAAATGTAATTGCAGATAGCACAAAACTTATTTGGTTAGAAACACCTACAAACCCTTTATTAAAAGTCGCTGATATTGCAGCAATTACATCAATTGCAAAATCAAAAAATATTATGACTGCTGTTGATAATACATTTGCAACGCCTTATAATCAAAATCCGCTTGATTTAGGAGCAGATATTGTGATGCATTCGGCAACAAAATATTTAGGAGGACATTCCGATTTAGTTATGGGAGCATTGATGGTAAATAGTGAAAAATTAGCAAAAGACTTACACTTTATACAGTTTGCAGCAGGAGCAATTGCAGGACCAATGGATTGCTTTTTAGCACTTCGAGGTGTAAAAACATTAGCGTTGCGTGTGCAAAGACACAATGAAAACGCACTGCTTGTTGCGAAATTTTTAGATGAGCATCCAAAGGTAGAAACGGTATATTATCCTGGATTAGAAAGTCATCAAAATCATGAAATCGCAAAAAAACAAATGAGAGGTTTTGGAGGAATGCTATCTTTTAGGTTAAAAGATAAATCCAAAGAATCGACATTTAAAATGTTGGAAAACTTTAAAGTAATTACACTCGCAGAATCACTTGGAGGCGTAGAAAGTTTGGTAAATCATCCTGCAACAATGACACATGCTTCTATTCCAGCAATAGAACGAGAACAATTAGGAATTACGGACTCTTTAACAAGATTGAGTGTAGGAGTTGAAGATGTAAATGATTTAATTGACGATATAAAAAATGCCCTTAAAATGGTGTAATTTGTAAAAAAGTATAAAGTAAAGAGTGGATGAAAATTCGCTCTTTTTTAGTTTAAGTAATAAATATAACTAATCTGTAGAGATACATTCCAATCGTTAAATTTATTATTTGGATCAGGATTATTTGGTGTAGGCTGTGTAGCATTAAGACCATCAATCCAATTTGAGAAGTAATATTGCCATTTTGCCTCAAAAGCTAAATCTGAATATTCTCCTATTTTGTATCGAGTACCAAGACTTGCAGTAGCAGATAATGCAAAGCCAGCCTCAACGTTCACTGCACCTGGAACAGCCCATTTTTCATACAAAAGACTTAAATCAGATTGCCAATCTCCATCTCCAAAATTTGTTTCTAAAGTAGGGTTGTAAAACACGCCTAAAACTCCTAAACTAACAAACGGAGACCATTTCATATCAGGAAATCTTCTTGAGCCGTAATCAGTAATGTTTTTAAAATGAAATTCAAGTTGTGTTCCTAAATTTACAACACTTGCTTTTCCACTCATAGCACGAAGTTTGTCTGCTTCAATAGAAGTTTGAGTTTCATCAACATATTGTCCAAAGTGATCTAAATCCGCACTCATATAAGAAAGTTCATTCCGAAATCTAAAGTGATCAGCCCAATAACTTGTGCGTTGATTCCATCTATATCTATAATCAGTGAAGGTTAAATAGTGAATAAGACCAAAGGATATACCAACATTCCCACCAACGTTACTTTTAAACAGAAAACGTTGGCCATAATCAGTTGTAAAATGTGTGGAACCAGTCATAAAACCTACCTCATGGCTGTTATTACCATATCGAGACCAGTTCTGTGCAGATGTATTTGTAACAAAAAATAAAAGTACAAATATTGGGGTTAATATTTTTGCAATTTTTATCAATTCTATATTTTCCTATGTGCCAAATGTAACAAAAACTATTTTATATACAACGTTTTAAGGTATTCTTTATTTTATTTAAGGTTAAAATCTTCATTTAATTCCCAGTTAGCCCTTAATTCTATCGGTTTTTTGAGATAGATGATTTTTTCTGGTTTTATTCTATTTAAGAAATTCCCGGTATCCCATTTTCTGTTTTTGTTAGTGTCATAAATAACTCTGAAGAGGTAATTTTTTGGATCTAAATTTTTAAATTTAAAAATCTGATTTTCAGTTGCATAAATTCGATTAATCAAATTATAATCCTCATCAATTAACTCTAGAATTATAGGAAAATTTTCCACATTTTGCAATGATAAATTTATAATTCCATAGTCGTCAGGATGTTTTGTGCTTGTGTTGAAATTTAATGTATCATTTACGTTTCCAAACAAGTCTTCAATAGCGTCAGGAAGTAGGTTAAATTTATAGCGATTATTGTATTTTTTCTCAAAATTAAGTTTCAATTTCATTTTTGAAGCGTCTAAAGATGTCGTAAAATTAACATTTACAGAATCTTTATCAATGATTTTAATTTTAGATTTGTTTATTTTATGAATTGGAATATTGGTAGAAATAGCAAAAGTATCTCTTAAATTTAGAGTTCCTCTACTTTCGTTGTTTACTATTAATGAATCAATTTCTTTAGAACGAAGTTTTACAGTTACGGTATCAATAAAACTTTTATGATTTACTTTAAATTGTATTGAGTCCGCTTCAATAGGAGTAAACCAATAACTTACAGAATCTAATTCTTTCTCAAAAACGACTGTTGATTTAAAATCTTCTGTTTGTTGTAATAATGGATCAATACTAATTCCTTTAGGATTCCCTTCATATCCAAAGTAAATATGCCCTTTTTTTATTTCTGATGGACGCATCAATTTAAACGGAAGTTCTTCCTTAAATAGCGTGATTTTATATGCCGAATCTGTTGGAAGCGTTATGAAATCTGGAAGAAATCCGATTTTATCTATTTTTGGATTAAATTTATAATTGTTGTTGGCATCATTAAGCGCAATCATTAAATATTTACCACTTTTAAGGTTTGTAAGTTCAAATCCAATACTATCTAATGAGTTGGCAACATAACTTGGTCGCTCGTTATAAATAATTGAATCAGTATAGTTTTCAGTAACTTCATACAACAAAATTGAAATATCTTTATCTGCCTTTTTATTAAATGCATCAGCAACAGTTCCAGAAATACTCAAAGAATCTATATAGCTTCCTGTAGAAAACACATATTTAAATTGCTCTAAAGGGTTCCCTTCATTATTATCTTCAACACTATTTCCAAAGTTAAAAGTGTATGTTGTATTTTCTTTTAAAGTGTCTAAAATTTTAATATTAATAAATTTACTTGCACTACCAACAGGAGTTATTATTGGTTGATTCTCCATTGGCGGAGAAATTACTAGTTGCTTATTAATATCTTTTAATTTGATGTATTCATTAAAGTTTATTCTAATTTTTTTTGTATAAAAATTAGTGCTCTTATGATCAGGTTCGGCCGAAATAAGAATAGGGGCGTCTTTGTCTTTTTCTCCTCCTGTAGGTCTTCCTCTACGCGCACAACTATCAAATATTAATAAAATGATAGCACCATAAATAAGATATAAAAAACGAAACTTCATTAAATTTTATTTTCAAGTTAAAGGTTAAAACCCTAATAATTTCAATACACTTACTTTCCATAAACCTT
This sequence comes from Flavobacteriaceae bacterium, assembly GCA_021647835.1. GTDB lineage: Bacteria > Bacteroidota > Bacteroidia > Flavobacteriales > Flavobacteriaceae > Urechidicola. The sequence goes on from JAKITY010000017.1 coordinate 14,559, forward strand.
TCAGCTTTGTCATTCCTGCGAAGGCAGGAATCCAAGCCTAAACTCAACTATAGATTCCTGCCTTCGCAGGGATGACAAAAAATCTATTAATTAAGAATTTTATTTGATACAAAGAAACACTATTTTTTATCATACAACGTACTATTTTAAGAGATATTTTATTCCGTAAAAGCCATAACAGCAACACTTATTTTGATGCTTTTGGTTTTTAATAATTGATTAGCACAAGTTTCAATCGTTGCTCCAGTAGTTACGACATCATCTATCAAAAGAACATGTTTGTTTTCAAAAAAAGAAGTATCAGAAAGTTCAAATAAATGTTGTGTGTTTCTCCATCGCTCTACACGTCCTTTATGTGTTTGTGTTTCAGTTGATTCTATTTTGATTAGTTTATCTTCAATTAGTTCAGAATTTAATTTTTCAGAAAGTGCCTTGCCAAATTTTGTCAATTGATTATATCCTCTTGTTTTCTTTTTTTTTGGATGTAATGGAACAGTAACTATATAGTCAATATTGTTAAAACGGTTACTTTGCGCTATTTCTTCTCCAAGCCAATTTCCAAATAACGTTCCTATTTTTTGTTGGCTTTTATATTTTAGTTGATGAATTATTTGTTGTATCTTTCCGTTTTTATGATAGTAAAAAAGTGAGGTTGCTGCATTTAATGGAATACGACCATAAAACTTTTTTTCAAGTTGATTTTCAGAGTTGTTGGTAAAATTTGTTTGAGGAAAATCATGCCGACATTGAGTGCAGACTAAAGTTTCATTTTCACTTAATTGAAGTTTGCAATTCAAACAAACATCAGAAAAAAATAAGTTAAAAACATTTTTTAATAATTGCATCTTTAGTCTAGGTTTAATAAAGTTGCATAAATATAATAAACTAAAAATATTGACACACGAAAAAGTAGCATTTTTTAAAGAAGCTGTTAAAAATTTTAAAACTTCAGGAACTATAATACCAAGTTCACGGTTTTTAATAAAGAGGATTTTAAGTAAAATAAATTTTACAAATTCTAAATTGATTGTTGAATTTGGTTCTGGAAATGGCATTATTACAAAAGAAATTCTAAAAAAATTAGAACCTTCAGCAACACTTATCTGTTTTGAAATCAATGAAGTTTTTTATAACGAATTAAAAAAAATAAATCATAAGCAATTAATAGTTTTAAATGCTTCGGCAGAAAATATTCAACAAGAGATAGAAAAACGCGGATTTAAACAAGTAGATGATTTTATTTCCAGTCTCCCATTAACGATGCTTCCTAAAGAACTGTCAGAAAGAATTATTGAAAATTCATATACGGTTTTAAAAGAAAAAGGTCGTTTTGTGCAGTTTCAATACAGTACACAATTTTTAAAACAATTTAAATCTATTTTTAATAGAAAAGTTAGATTAGATTTTGAGCCATTAAATATACCTCCGGCTTTCTTGTATGTGTGTGAAAAATAAAAAGTCATAAAATAATTTTTAGTAGTTTTATGCGTTACTATTGCATCAACCTATAAACTCATTTACACATGGAACAAAAAGAAAAGAACAATTCAAAAAACAAAATTGTAATAACCATTTTGATAATGCTATTATTAGGGTTATTAGCATATATGTTTTACAATAACACCGAATTACAAAAATCAAAAGCATTTCTTGAAGATGAAAAAGTTAAAATTGAGCAAGATTTAGACGATATGATTGCAAGATATGACACAGCAATTGGCGAAAATTCATCTTTATCAGAAGAATTAAAATTAGAGAGAGAAGATATTGTTATGTTTAGAGATTCTGTAAAAAATCTAAAACAAACAAATTACAATATTATTAGACGCTATCGTAAAAAAATTAAATCTTTAGAAAACTCAAATGCGCAATTATTTAAAGTAAATGATTCTTTGAGAATTTCAAATCAATTCTTGGCCAATGAAATTGATAGCGCACGAGTATTTATTCAAAGTCAAACAGCACAATTAGACACCTTAAATATTCAAAATTCAGAATTGATAGAAAGAATAGGTGTTGGAGCACAATTACATGTAAATAGTGTGAAGGCAGTTTCAATGAAAGAACGAAGTAGTGGCAAACTTGTAGCAACTTCAAGAGCAAGCCGTACGGATGCTTTACGAATTAGTTTTAGAATTGCAGAAAATGATTTAGCAGAAGCACGTGTTGAGAATGTCTTGATACAAGTTTTGAACCCTAAAGGGGAAGTAGTTCATGCTGTTGGAGAAGAAAGTATAGATAATGGAGGAAGTATAATTTATACTGATAAAACAGCAGTAGAATATGCTAAGGAAAACATTGATGTCATTTCTTTGATCGAAGTCAATAGAAAAGAAATGATAAAAGGAACACATATTGTAAAAGTGTATTTAAACGGACAAATAGTAGGAATTTCTAAATTCTCATTAAAATAGGTTTAAAACAAAAAAATGAAAATGAAAAAACTGAACTTAGTTTGCATAATTTTAATAGGACTTATGATTTTCTCATCTTGTTCAAGCCATGATGATTCTAACTCAGATTCAATTATAATAGGAGTTTGGAAGTCAATAAAAAGAGTTCACGTTTGCGCAACAGGAAATGAAGTAATTGAAGATTTTCCTACATGTGTTCAAGAATCAAGATTAACTTTTAAATCTAATGGAACTTTTAACGATATAAATTATGTTTCAGATGATACGGGAACTTGTATGTTATTTACGGAAAATGGAACATGGACTTTGATAGGAAATAATCCATCCTTTACAACAGATGGAGCCACAAGAAATCCAACCTTCTTCGAACTGACAAGCACTACATTACGAATTGGATATTATACTAATTATCCAATTGATTTTTGTAGTGGAGGAGCATATTCTCATTTTTACACTGAATTTATTAGAGTAGAATAACAATTAAAACTTCTATTATTTTTTACTAAAATCTTCAAAACCTTTCAAAAGTGGATGTTCTCTCGTAGCACATCCACTTTTTTATTTATAATTAGTATTAATGTAAATTCCTTTAGTATTTTTGCACAATGGCAAAACAACAAGACAAGTTTAAGCATGTAATTTCGCATGCCAAAGAATACGGTTATGTATTTCAAAGTAGTGAAATTTATGACGGATTAAGTGCAGTATATGATTACGCACAAAACGGAGTAGAACTCAAGAAAAACATACGAGAATATTGGTGGAAAGCAATGGTTCAAATGAACGAGAATATTGTTGGTTTAGATTCAGCAATTTTTATGCATCCAACAGTTTGGAAAGCCTCAGGACATGTTGATGCTTTTAGCGATCCATTGATAGATAATAAAGATTCAAAAAAGCGTTACAGAGCAGATGTATTGGTTGAAGATTATGTTTTAAAATTAGATACTAAAATAGAAAAAGAAGTCAAGAAAGCAGCAAAACGCTTTGGCGATGCTTTTAATAAATCAGAATTTATTTCAACAAACCCAAGAGTGCTTGGTTATAAAGAAAAAGGTGATGCTATTTTAAAACGTTTAGGACAATCTCTCGAAAAAGAAGATTTAGCAGATGTAAAAGCATTGATTGAGGAATTAGAAATTGCGTGTCCGTTATCAGGTTCTCGAAACTGGACAGATGTGAAGCAATTTAACCTAATGTTTGGTACAAAATTAGGAGCATCTGCAGAAACTGCAATGGATTTATATTTGCGTCCAGAAACAGCACAAGGTATTTTTGTAAACTTTCTAAACGTTCAAAAATCAGGACGAATGAAGATTCCTTTTGGTATCGCACAAACAGGAAAAGCATTTAGAAATGAGATAGTTGCGCGTCAATTTATCTTTAGAATGCGTGAGTTTGAACAAATGGAAATGCAATTTTTCATAAAACCAGGAACTCAAAAAGAATGGTATGAACATTGGAAAGAAGCACGCATGAAATGGCATTTATCTCTCGGAATGGGAGAGGATAATTACCGTTTTTACGATCATGAAAAAATGGCACATTATGCAGATGCAGCAACAGATATTGAGTTTCGTTTTCCTTTTGGATTTAAAGAACTCGAAGGAATACATTCTCGTACTGATTTTGATTTAAAAGCACACGAAGAACATTCAGGAAAAAAATTACAATTTTTTGATCATACAGAGAACAAATCGTATGTTCCTTATGTATTGGAAACATCTGTAGGATTAGATAGAATGTTTTTGGCAGTATTTTCTAACTCACTGCAAGAAGAAGAACTCGAAAACGGAACTACAAGAACAGTATTGAAATTACCAGCAGTTTTAGCACCAACAAAAGCAGCCATTTTACCTTTAGTTAAAAAGGATGGTTTGCCAGAAATTGCTCGTAAAATTATGGATGATTTAAAATGGGATTTTAATGTAACTTATGATGAAAAAGATGCAGTTGGAAGACGCTACAGAAGGCAAGACGCCAACGGAACGCCATTTTGTATCACAGTAGATCATGATACTTTAAATGATGATTCTGTAACGATACGTCACAGAGATACAATGGAACAAAAACGAGTTAAAATATCAGAATTAACAACTATTATTGAGCAAGAAGTTTCTATGAAAACTTGGTTGATGAAGATGTAATCATATTATAATATCCATAAAAAGCCTCACAATTGAGAGGCTTTTTATTCATCTAAAGTTAAAATTTTTATTAAAAACGTTTTCCAATTGATATTCCTCCACGCAATACAACTTCAAAATCACTTTTATTTAACAAGTCTCTACCGATTCCTGCGTAGATTTCGGCAACAAAACCTCTTCTACTAACTACTTTATATCCCGTTGAAATACCCACAGCAAAATCGGTATATTTTTTATCTACATAAGTGCCGTTAGGATTTGAAATAGAATCAAATTCATAAAATTCATCTACACCAGAATGTATCATTGTAAATGCTTCTACAAAAAAACCTTGCGCATATTTATTTGAAAAGAAATGACGGTAATACGGAGTTAAAGAAAAAGTACGATAATCTTCAAGTTCATCATCTAAAGCAACAAGAACACCAACTCCAAAAGAAGATTCTTCGTTAATTAAACGTTCGTAGGTAAAATCAACAAATTTTAAACCAATTAAATTGGTCATATTTACTTTTAATTCACTGTTTCCAATATTGTTTTCAATTTCAATTTCTTGAGCAAAAGTTGTAAAACTTGCAATTAATAAAATTGCAATAAGTGTGATTTTTTTCATATTAATAATTTAAGTTTTTTAATAGATGTTATTATGTATAATCGTTGCGTTGAGATAATCAAAAACTGTGCCTAAAAATGCGCTCTTAATTGTACCGTTCCAGTATGAATAGTTCTTGAAGTTTCACTTTTTCTACCTAAATAATTGATATTCAAGTCTAAATAGGTTGTTAACTTCTGCTGCCAAAGCAAACTCCACGTAAAATTATTTCCAGGTTGTAAACCTTCAAGCATTTGATATGCAACAGGAGAATTTTGATTCCCTATATAATCATTGATAAAAAAGTTAAATTCAGCATTGATTGACGTCCCTTTTTTTGAAGATGTTTTATAAGAAGCGCCCATTTTTTGAGAAGTCAAACTTTCTAAATTTCCAATAGTATTTTCTTTGGTTTTATATTCATAAAAAACATCCAAAGCACTATTTTGACTATATATGTATGATATTTTTGGATTGATAGAATTGTTACTTAAATCATAATTTCTACTACTATAATTTTCCGAGCTATTATTATTGTTTGAGGTGCTTAATTTGAAGTCAAACAACCAAAAATCACCAAATTTATGTGTAAATTGTAATTGATGTAGTTTTAATTTATTTTCAAGATTATCGATAGCAAAACTCGTTTTATTTCTTGCGTTGATGAAATTATAAGTTGTGGAAAAATGTTGTTTTCCACGATTAATGAACAAACTATTTTTCAAATTGAAATTGAGTGCCAATAAGTCATCATTATTAATATCAAACGGATTCAAATTAAAGGTATTATCACTTCGTTTCTGTTTATTATCAATCAAAATAAAAGATTGATTTTGAAAGTGGGAAAGCGCCTTCTTAAACCCTTTTTGATTGCTCCATTGTTGCAAATTTATATGCAATGATTGACTAAATTTTGTTTGATGTGTTTGTATATAGCTCAATGTTGGTAAAGCAACCCTCAAAAATGTTGCTTCATCTTGAAATTGTGCAATTTCAAATTCGTTTATTTCTTGTATTCCGTTATCGTTATAGTCAATCCAAGTATAAAAACCTTGTCCTGCCTCAACCTCGATATAAGTAAATTCTTGCTGAGGTAAATTTCCAGAAACGGTTTCATAGACAGTATTTAAACGCACCATTTTGTTAAACAATTGTTGACTGTAAAGTATTCTTGAGTTTAATGATTTGGTGTCGTCAAAATCAATATTTTCAACTGTTCTGTAATTGGTATATAATGATAATTGTGTGTTTTTATTTTTTATTAATTGCGAATTAATATAATACGTTTTAGCATTGCTTACTCTTTGTAGAGAGTTGACTTTCAAACTGTCATTTGTTCTAAAATTTGCACCAATTTCGGCAAACACTTTGGTGGAATCACCAACACCAAAAAAGCCTTCATATTCATTAAATTTTTGACTACGATTTGAAAGGTTTTGAGTTGTAATTTCTGTGCGCTTATTATTTTCTGAATTTATTTTAGCGCCAATCCAACTCTTGCTAAATGTATATTTTGAAGTAAGATATAATCGTGAAAATTTATTTTTTTCTAAGGATGATTTACTGTCGAGTAAACTACTCAAAAAATTAAGTTTCAACTTATCAAAATGTAAATTTCCATTAATACTGTGACGACTTCCATCAAAAGAATCACTAAATTTGAGGAGTTCGAAATTATAAGAAACAGCACCATTTTCTTCATTTGAAAAAATAAAAGAAGTATTCATTAATTGCTGATTTCCACTTGTGCTGAGCACATTCCAATCTCTATTAAATTCTATGTTTCTAAAGCGCTCTACACTTTGAAAATTTTCTGCAATAGATTCAAAATTAAAACTGCTTTTCAAATCCCATTTTTTATCAAATATTAGTTGTTTCCAACCAACTTTTGCTGCTATTCCATCATTTTGATTATCATCAATAGATGAAAATAGATTTTTATCATTTTGGCTCAATGCAATTTCAGCATCAACCACAGTTTTTTTTGATGGATTATAAGATGCGTTAATAATAGCAAGTTGTAATTTGTTTGGAGCAACTAATTGAATTGTCGGACTGTAATCTCCTTGATTTACACCAATATATTCGTAAACTCTTCCAGTTGCAATAGTTGTGCTCAAGATATAATCACCTTGGTTTTGACCAACATTTGTGAATTTAACTGCGTATAACTCATCATTTGCATCCGTAGAAAAAATAAATATTTCTTGAGTTCCAACGAAATCTTTTTTGTACAGAATTTTATTCTCATCATACGCACTTGGAACAGCACTTGGCGCAACCATTTGCGAAGTATCATTTCCTGCATTGGCGAGTAATAATTTTTGCTCATCTGATAAGTTTTGCTGTAATGGCTGATTTTTAGAGTCATTTTCAAGATAAAAAGAGCCTCCAATTTTTAACTTTTCACTTTCGTATTGAGCGCCATTATGTGTAATAAAACGTGTGTAGTTTCTGTCAGAAAATTGAAAATCTACTGATATTCGCATATTCGCATTGACAGGAAATGTTGGCATGAACGTAATCTCTGCAGTATTATAATCGATAATATAATCGTTATTCTCGCCTCGTTTTAGCGGAATTCCATTAACATAAACCGTTTCGCTTCCCGAAATAATGATGATAAACTGTTCATTATTTGGTCCAAACAAACGATACGGACCTTGATTACTTTCTTGTCCAACAAAAGCGTAGGTTGTAAATTTTCCTCTAACCAAAGCTCCTGAAGCAAAAACAGTGGTTTTAGAATTATCATGATTTAGAGTTGCATCTATTGAAATTCCGGCTACTTTTTTGGTAAAATTCCCAAAGTAAGTATTTGTGTTTTCAAGGTTTACATCTCCTGCTTTGATGCTCCAATTATCGCTAAATAACTCTATAAAAACTCTGTCAAACTCGTTTAATTTTTGTGTATATCCATTTTCTTGAATTGGTATATTGGTGTCAGTAATAGAGGCTCTTAAGGTTACCTTGTCTGATAATTTCCCTGCAATTTGTAAGTCAAGTGTTGAGTTTAAAACAGCATCTTGATTGTTTCCAATAGTCAAGCCTCTACTGATGCTTCCTGCAGTATTTAATCCATCAAAAGGCTTGAAATACTTGTTTCTTGTATTGGTTTGGAGTGAATATAATGGTGAATTTTTTGTCGGATTTTGAACGATTAGTTTTTTATCAAACTTAAAATACGTTTTGGTCAAAAATTTAGGATAAGCATAGTATTCAACTTCTATTGAAGGATATTTTTCCTTATCAATAATCAATATAGACTTGCTAAAATCAATCGAATATTGCGTAGAATCAATAACAGTTTTATCGGTATTTAAAACTTTGAAATGAAACGGATTGATACTCACAGAGTCGATAAGAACAGAATCTTTTTGAACAGTAAATACTTTAGAACGAAAGTTTTTTGAGTCTATTTGCGCCTGAGCGAAAACTCCAAATAAAAACAGAAGTATGAGTAAAACTTTCTTCATTAAATTATCAAACGATTGAAAAACAAAAATAGTTTAAAAAAGTCAATGTCATTCCTGCGAAGGCAGGAATCTAAACTTAGTTAGGGTAAAGGCAAAACCTTTAAAATGTAGCGTTTTTCTTTTAACAATTCATAAATTTTATATTTGACAGTCTGGATTCCTGCCTTCGCAGGAATGACAAGTCAAAATAATGATTGCTGTTTTACACCACTTTCATGTTCTAACAACCACTTTTTACGCCATATTCCTCCTGCATATCCTGTAAGTGAACCATCAGAACCAATAACACGATGACATGGAATAACAATCCAAATTGGATTTTTACCATTTGCAGATGCAACTGCTCTTATGGCTTTTACATTGCCTAATTCTTTAGATTGTTGTAAATAAGTTTTTGATTTTCCATAAGGAATTTCTAACAATTCTTTCCATACAGATTTTTGAAAATCAGTGCCTCTCGGATTTAATTTCAAATCAAATTCTTTGCGTGTTTCGTTAAAATACTCTTTCAATTGTAAGACACATTCTTGTAAGCATTTGGGAACGGTTGTAGAAGTTTCAATGTTATCATTTAGTACTGAAACGGATACAATTCCATCTTCATCACCTTCTATTTTTGCAGTTCCAATTGGTGTTTTGTAGTATGTGATTTTATATTCCACCTCTAAAATTTCCCAAAGAAACTTGAGATGTCAAAATAATATTGAAGTTCCTCATTACTTGATTTTTTTTGTACAGTTATTATATCGTAACTCTTTCCATCTTTATGAGTTAATGCCTGACCTAATGGAGTCCAATCAACAAATTTTTCTCCAAGTATTTTTCCTAAATAGGTGTATTCCGCAGCAATTCCTTCACGACTGTTTTTAGCATTCAAAATAACAATTGCATTTTCAATAGATAAACCATCTCCTCCAGAAAATTTTATTTTCCCAATATCAACAGTTGTATTGTAATTAGTTTTACTTTTTCGGCTATTTTTGGTACTACCACAAGAAATAAGTAGAAAACTAAAAGTTATTAATAAAACGATTTTTTTCATAAAGTATATATTTGATATATGTAAAAACACAAATTTATATTCCAAAAATATCTTTCGAATTTTGAGTTGTAATTTTTGCTATTTCTTCGAATGATAATCCATAAATATCAACCAATTTATCAATCACATTAGTGATATAACTACTTTCATTTCGCTTTCCTCGATATGGAGTTGGTGCCAAATAAGGAGAATCAGTTTCGAGAACGATGTTTTTAAGGTCAATTTCATTTAAAAACTTATCGATTTTACCGTTTTTAAAAGTTACAACACCACCAATTCCAAGTTTCATATTGTATGAAATAGCTTGTTTTGCTTGTTCTAACGTTCCTGTGAAACAATGAAAAATTCCAAAGAGTTTTTCATCTTTTTCAGATTCTAAGACTTCAAAAATTTCATCAAAAGCATCACGACAATGGATAACAATTGGAAAATTTTTCTCTTTTGCCCAACGTATTTGTGTTCTAAAAGCCTCTTGTTGTTGCTTAAGAAATGATTTATCCCAATACAAGTCAATTCCGATTTCGCCAATCGCATAAAAGTTGCGTTTGTCGAGCATTTTTTTGACATGCGCCAATTCTTCTTCTACATTTTCTTTGACCGATGTTGGATGTAGTCCCATCATTAAGAACACATTTTTAGGGTAATTTTTCTCCAAATCAAGCATAGCATCAGTATAAGAAGAATCGATTGCTGGAATAAAAAAGCGTGAAATTCCTACATCAAAAGCACGTTGCATCATTTCGGTTCTATCTTCATCAAATTGCGAACTGTATAAATGTGTATGTGTATCGGTAATAGTCATATTATATTTTAAATCAGTTCGTCACTTCGAGTGTCCGCCTTAGGCGGATGTATCGAGAAGTTTTTAAGTAAGTGTTCTCGATACTATTTTTCTTCGTTTCTCTACGAAAAATCACTCGAACTGACGATAATTTTTTATATCGAACTTAAGTTCATTGAGTTTATTTACTTTTGACAAAAATACTACTTAATGATAAGTCTTAAAAGTATCCTTAGTAAAAAAGGATATGTCAGAATAAAATTAAAGAAAACCAATACCAATCACTTTGAAGTAAAAGCCAAGATAAACGGTGTAAAAGGGCGCTTTATTTTAGATACTGGCGCATCAAACTCATGTGTTGGTTTGGATATGATTTCTCATTTCAAGTTAGAAGCAAAAGAATCAAAAATAAAAGCAGCAGGTGCAGGAGCCATAGATATGGAAACACAGCAATCAACTCAAAACACACTGGAAATTGATAGTTGGAAGTATCATAACTTAAATTTGGTGTTATTTGATTTATCACATGTAAATATTGCCTTAAAAAATCACGGAGCAAAGACCGTTGAAGGTATTATTGGTGCAGATATTTTAGAAAAAGGAAAAGCGATTATCGATTATAAAAAGAAACGATTGTATTTGAAGAAGTTGGTTTATAAGTTTTAAAGTATAACCTACATATTTAAAAAAAATGAAAGATACGCTTCATATACATTTTTGGTAGTAATTATTTTTCATTTTATTTATTCCTTTAAGTAGAACA